>JAZNWI010000254.1:0-1824 GCA_045593305.1 Clostridia bacterium
GTAATGGTTTTCTTCTGAATCAGGTCTCCGCAATATTTTTCATTTCTCAGTATCCTGAGTATTACGGTATTAGTCCATTACGAATGATTAAAACTTGGTATGCCCTCTTCACGAAGCTCTCTTGCAATGGTGGTTGTACCTTTTTGCTCAATCACATATTTATGGAATATTTTCTGAACAACCTTTGCACCGTCTTTATCCACATAAAGCTTACCTTCGCGAACATTATATCCTAACATATTCCCTCCGAACACAACACCTTGCTCCATTCGTCTTTTCTGACCCCACTTAACTCTTTCAGAAGTTTTCCGGCTTTCTTCCTGAGCAATGGAAGCCATAATTGTAAGGCGAAGCTCTGCATCAGGGTCAAGAGTAAACAGGTTATCGTTTGCAAACATAACCCCTACTCCGTACTCCTTAAGTTGACGGGTATAGTAAATACTATCGAGCGTATTTCTTGCAAAACGGCTTATCTCTTTTGTGATGATAAGGTCAAACTTTTTCAGCTGAGCATCCACCATCATTCTGTTAAACGCTTTTCGTTTTTTAGTACTCGTTCCTGATAATCCTTCATCAACATACACATCATAAAGCTCCCACATAGGATTTCGTTCTATGTATTCCGTGAAATATTTTTGCTGACTTTCAAGGGAGTTTGCCTGGTCATCCTTGTCGGTTGACACTCGGCAATACACAGCAACACTCAAAATTCTATCGGATGTAAAATTCATTTTTTCATCTCCTTTTCAATTTATTAAATATATACAGTTGGCAGTAGCTTTCACTACTGCCAACCCAACAATACCACAGGAATCTTCACATATCCATTCACCATAATCACCAATATTTACGGTTCATATTTTCCAGATATTTTAACTGCTCGAAGGATATTTTTCCTGCATTGAAGAGGGACTGATATATAGATAAAAGCATTGCTTTTTCATACTCTTTCTTACCCTCGTTATCTAATGTAAATTCTGTTCGTTCCAAGCGAACTATCTTGGTATTACTCAATCCCTCTTCACCACCTTTAATTTATATGTTTTTAATTAAGAAATAAGTAGTTACCAAAATACATTAAGCTTTTAATACTCATCATCGAATATGAAATCGTCATCATCAAAATAATCATCTTCATACGATTTCTTTTTGTATTCGTAATCTTTAAGTATTTCTTCCATGTTTACTCTGCCTTTGGTATGGTAAACATTTCTGATTGAGTCTTTACGAATCTTTTCAATATCAACCTCATCCTCGCCAAGAATTCTTGCAACAACTCTCATTAACATTTCAAGTTTAACTGCATATCTGAAGAATCCCTGTGAAATTCTTTTTGAATTTTCTTTACCATTCTTGTTGATTTCATAAGCTAATCTTCTTGAAATAGCAGTTGCATTTTCCTGAAGAGCTCTGTCTGCAGCAAGATTTTCGGCTGCTATTTTAAAGAAATCGCTTCTTGAAGAATAATTATATTTCTTAATTATTCCATCAATATACTTAATGAAATCCTTATCAAGATACAGGCTGATTCTGTCTTTGTCTTTACCAATCATAGCTACACCTCCTTTCTGTTTTATTGATTACACAATTCACGGCGCCGATTTAACACTTTTAAAATCCAGTAACATCGGCATTTACAGCTATTTTCTCGGTTTTTATGCTCCTTATAGTGACACAATCGCTACTGTCAATGGCGCCAATGTCTGTAGTGACACAAAATGCCCACAACCCTCGTAGAATCGGGCTTTTTCGGTCGGCGTCGCCGTCCGAAGTGGTCGCAAAGTGGCAAATTTGCCACCATGCTTATTCCTGCTACTTTTATCC
>JAZNWI010000255.1:0-6234 GCA_045593305.1 Clostridia bacterium
CTTCCTGTTCTTACAGCCATAAGCTCTTTTGTATCGCTGTCACATATCCCGTGGCCAAGGGCAGAAAAGGTGCGGTTTTCAGGGTCGTAAAAAGTAAGAGTTCCTATCCCTGCCGTTGAGTCCCTTACCCAAAGACCCACCTTATATCCTCCGTCTTTTGAACAGCTTGGCGAAAGCTCTACGGGAAAGCTTTGGTCATTCCTTGCAATTTCAAGGGTTGCTTTTTCCCCTGCTTCATTTATTTTATCAGTAAAATCATTAATATTTTTTACCAATTTTCCGTTAACCGATAAAATTCTGTCTCCAACAGCTATTCCTGCATCCTTTGCAGGCTGGGTTATATTTCCGTCAGCCTCCGTAACATCGCTCATACCAACCACTAATACTCCGTCGGTATAAAGCTTTACACCAATTGCCTCGCCTGACGGAATAAGGTACTTTTTCGGCACAACCGACACATCTACCGATTTTATGGGAATAACATTAAAAAGTTTAGCATCAACAAGGTAGTTGTCCGCCTTTGCCGTGTTTACCGTGGCGGTTACTCCCCAGCTGAAGTCAAGGCTTTCCCCCTCTATTAATGTTACTTTCTCCGGCACACCGGAATATGCGGTTAAAAATAATAAAACAGGTAATACTACTATTGATTTTTTTAATATTTTTTTCAATTTTTTTATCAGCTTCAATCACCTCCGCTTCAAGACCGAAATTACTTTATTAACTTAACCCCAAAAGGTTTTTAAATACTCTAAAAGATATTGCAATTTTGGCTGAACTTTGAAAAAATTATAGCTTTTTCTTTTGGGTTGTGTTATACTGAAATGGTGAATTAATTTTATCGCAAAAAAGCGATTTTCGGAGGAAATATGATTGATTTAAGCACTCTTAACGATATGCAACAAAAGGCGGTTTTGCAGACTGAGGGACCTGTTTTAATCCTTGCCGGTGCAGGATCCGGAAAGACCACAGTTTTGGTAAACCGTATTGCTTATATAATAGAAACAAAAAATGTACGACCATACAACATTATGGCAATTACCTTTACCAACAAGGCGGCAGGCGAAATGAAAGAGCGTGTCAGCCGCGTTATTGGCGACCTTTCCCGTGATATGTGGCTTTGCACATTCCACTCTGCCTGTGTCAGAATTTTAAGAAGCCATATTTCTCTTTTAGGCTTTACAAATGATTTTGTAATTTACGATACTTCAGACACAAAAACTGTCTTAAAAGACTGCTACCGCGACCTTGACATTGACGAGAAAAATTATCCATATAAGCTGGTTGCTTCCGTTATTTCTAATGCTAAGGATGACCTGCAGGACCCTGAAACATTTCGTGCCATAAACGGAAACGATTTCCGCATGAGCCGTATCTGTGATATTTATGACCTTTACCAGAAAAAACTAAAATCCAATAACGCCATAGATTTTGACGATATTTTGGTTTTTACAGTAAAAATCTTAGCAGATAACCCTGATGTTTTAGAAAAATATCAGGATCGTTTCCAATACATAATGGTTGATGAGTATCAGGATACCAACAATGCCCAGTATATGCTGATAAGCATGCTGGCAGCAAAGCACGAAAACATCTGTGTTGTGGGCGATGATGACCAGAGTATTTACAAATTCCGTGGTGCAAATATACAGAATATTTTGAATTTTGAAGATACCTTCACCGATGCCTGCGTTATTAAGCTTGAGCAGAATTACCGCTCAACATCCACAATTTTAGATGCTGCAAATGCGGTTATTCACAATAACCATGCCCGAAAGGACAAGTCTCTCTGGACAGAGAACGAGGTTGGCGACAAAATTAAGCTCCATATAGGTTATAATGAGCGTGACGAAGCACTTTATATTGCAAACGAAATTGAAAAACTAAAAGCAAACGACACACCACTTTCAGATATTGCTATTTTGTACCGTACTAATGCACAATCCCGTGTGATAGAAGATTTGCTCCTAAGAAATGCCATTCCGTATAAGGTTGTGGGCGGGCTTCGTTTCTATGACCGCAAAGAAATCAAGGATATTATTGCATATTTAAGACTTATCTTAAACCAGAATGATGATGTCAGCCTTGGAAGAATAATAAATGAGCCAAAGCGCAGCATCGGGAAAACAACCCTTGATAAGATTTACGAAATCGCACTTGATTTTGGTATTTCTTCCTTTGAAGTTGTTCGGTATGCAAATGAGTATCCATCCCTTTCCCGCTCTGCTATAAAGCTTATAGAGTTCTCCGAACTTATTCTTTCCTTAAAGAAAGCATCTGATACAATGTCACTTGTGGAGTTTGTGGAAAAGGTCATTGCAGACACAGGCTACTCTGCTATGCTGATAGCGGAAAACAGTGTGGAAGCAAAGACAAGACTTGACAACCTTGGCGAATTTTTGTCAGCGGTTTCAGAATACGAAAAAGCGGAAGAAAATCCTACTCTTGCAGGATTTTTGGAAAGTGCGGCACTGATTTCCGACCTTGACGGATATGACGAAACTGATGACCTGGTGGTTTTGATGACTATCCACTCTGCAAAAGGCCTTGAGTTCCCGACAGTATTTTTAACAGGCATGGAAGAAGGGCTTTTCCCGTCTGCAAGGTCTATGGAAAAGATGGATGACTTAGAAGAAGAACGACGCCTTTGCTATGTTGCCATAACCCGTGCGAAAAAGCAGCTTTATATAACGGCTGCAAAGGATCGTACTCTATACGGCCAGACAACGCATCAGGTGAATTCACGATTCTTAGGCGAAATTCCAAAGGAACATCTTGTGGAAGACGGAATGACAGTAGCCGACAGCTTTACATCTTCTGTTACCAAGATTCCGATTCTCACCAGAAATGTAACCACCAATGTGTTTGGCACCATTACAAAAGCAACATCTCAGGCAACAGGAATTATTGACTTTGAGACAGGCAACCGTGTTCGTCACAAAAAATTCGGTGACGGAACAGTTACGGCGGTTCAAAAATTTGAAAAGGATGCTATGCTTGAAATCGCATTTGATTCAGGTGATAAAAAAAGGCTTATGGCAGCCTTTGCAAAACTTGAAAAGATATAATGATTAAATATTATCAGGCGGAACGACTTATAGGTCGTTCCCGATAGTTTATTCAATGGCGAATTTTTAAAAACATAACAAAAAAGCTGAACGATTTTCGTTCAGCTTTTTATTTCTTTTAAAAACTTTATTAAAAACGGTAAGCAGACAACAGATGCTAAAAGATCTGATGTGGCTTGTGCCCACTGAAGTCCCAAAAGATTCATATACTTTGACATAATCAAAACCGCAGGTATAAAGAATATACCCTGCCTCAACGCAGATAGAACTGTTGCCGTCCAGGACTTCCCCACAGTCTGATAGGTCATATTTGCAACCGTACTGATTGGAATTATCGGTAATACCAGGCTTTGAGCCCGAAGTGCAACCTTGCCGATTTCTATAACCTTCTGGTCGTCTATCGTAAAATGCGACATAAACCAGTCAGGGAAAATAAATACCGGAATTGCAAGAAGTGTCATTATTACACTTCCAAAACCCAATAAAAATAATACTGCACGGCGTACTCTGTCGTATTTTTTTGCACCATAGTTAAATCCGCAAACCGGCTGAAATCCTTGCCCGATACCGATTAAGATTGCAAAAATAATCATAAAAATCTTACCGGATATACTCATTGCCGCAACCGCCGCATCACCGTAAATTCGTGCTTCTCGATTCAGGATTGTTGTGGCAATACTTGCAAGGCTCTGCCTTGACAAAGACGGCAAGCCGGTTTTGAAAATCATAAAGTAATCTGTGATTTTTAAAGATATTCTCTTTGGTGAAATCCTTGCCTCACTTTTCCCAAAAACAAAGAATGACCCCAAAATCAAAAAGCTTATACACTGGCTCACAAGTGTAGCAATTGCCGCTCCGCTGACCCCCATATTCAATGTGAAAATGAAAATCGGGTCTAGTATGACATTCAGAATTCCGCCTGTTGTTATGCCAAGCATAGCATATTTAGGCTTGCCCTGTGACCTTAAGATGTTATTCATTATAAATGAGCCTATCATTACTGGTGCTCCGAAAATTATATACCTACCATAGTCAATAGCGTGAGGCAGAATAGTTTTTGTTGACCCGAAAAACATCATTAAATCCGAAATCCAAAGCGAGCAACCTGCTGCCAGAACCACTCCAAGTGCAAGGCCGAAAAATAGTGCCGTTGATGCAATTTTTGACGCGTCCTCATTTTTTTGTTCGCCCAAAAGTCTTGAAATAAGGCTTCCTGAACCCATACCAAGTGCAAATCCAAATGCCTGAATAATTGCCATCAGCGAAAACACGACGCCTACAGCACCTGATGCACTTGTTCCAAGCTTTGAAACGAAATAAGCATCTGCCATGTTGTAAATTGAAGTTACAAGCATAGATGTAACCGTAGGGATTGAAAGGGAAACAATAAGCCTTTCAACGCTCTTTTCAGTCATTTTTTTAAATTGTTTATCTCCCTTTTCCATTCCTGCCGCCTCAATAATCCTTTAAATTTTTTATGTACGAAAATGTTGCTTCTTCACCCTTATCACGAAGCATTATAAGAAGCTTTTCTAAAATGTCCGATGTTTCCTCATGAATAAGTCGGTTACTTCTTCCCATATCAAAGTATTCGTATGGGTGTGCATTTGTGTAATTTTTGCCCTGATAAATCTTACTTGCGGCAACTCTGTCACAAAACATTTCCTTAACATAGCGAATCGGCATCTTTACCGGCCCATACTTTCTCGTCTGGGGGTTATAATCCGTCCAGTATTCAAAATGGTGCTTATTTCTGCCTTTATGATGCATCCATGCTGCTGAATATCCTTTAACACGCCTTTCCATATCGTTAGGGCTTTTTGTTCCCTGATAAAACTTTGCACCCACAAAAAATTCTCTGGGCGAATATTTTGACAGGTCATGAAAAAGCCCCTGCCACAAAATTCCTGCCTTTTTGCAGTTTTTTATAACCTCGTGACGATGACGGGTTATGGTTTTAAAATGTGCAAGTGCGCTCATTTTTAGTCCTCCCTGCCAAGATATGTAAATCTTTTTACTTTCTTTCCCTCAAATTCTACTTCTTCATTCCACATTGTTGCCGGTCTTACCCAAACACCGTAATCGCCGTATAGTGCCTTGTAAACCACCATTTCTTCCAGGGTTTCGCTATGCTTTGCTACACCCAGAAGTTCGTATTTATTGCCTTTAAAATGCCGGTAAATTCCTTTTTCAAACATAATATCTCTCCCATATATTCTCTATTATTTCAGTATATCACTAAAATATCCTTTTTTCAAGATGTTCTCTTTGACAAAACGCTTATTTTCGTGTATAATAGATGTGTATGTAATTTTTTACCTGAAAACCATAGAGAGGAGAGTTTTAATGCATAAAACGGACCTGACAATTTCATATATTGAGCCGGGCTCTTTGGCGGAAGAAGCCGGAATTGTTCCGGGCGATAAGCTTATATCCATAAACTCCCACTCTTTTTCTGATATATTAGAGTATAAGTTTCTTGTAAGCGAGGCAGAGGTTGAGCTCAAAGTGGAAAAAGCTGACGGTTCGGTTGAAATAATCACAATCGAAAGCGACTATGAGGATTTGGGAATAGAGTTTCGACAGGGTCTTATTGACACACCGCAGTCCTGCAAAAACAAATGTATTTTCTGTTTCATCGACCAACTTCCGAAAGGTATGCGCGAAACGGTGTACTTTAAGGATGACGATACCCGTCTTTCCTTTCTTCAGGGCAACTATGTAACGCTGACAAACCTTACAGACGAAGAAATTGACAGAATGATTGAAATGCGAATTTCACCTGTCAATATTTCAGTTCATACAACCAACCCTGAGCTTCGCGTAACAATGCTTAAAAATCCAAATGCTGCCAAAATTTATGACATAATGAAAAAGTTTGCAGCGAATAATATCTATATGAACTGTCAGATTGTCTTATGCCCCGGCTACAATGACAAGGACGAGCTTTCCCGTACTATTTCCGATATGGCTGCGCTTTATCCTTATGTTGCAAGCTGTTCGGTGGTGCCTGTGGGGTTAACACGCTATCGTGACGGTCTTTGCCCGCTTACCCCATTTGATGCAAAGATGTCGCTGGACACCATAAGGCAGGTTGAGGACTATCAAAAAGAGTTCAAAAAAGAGTTCGGAATAAACCTTGTATATCTTGCTGATGAATTTTATATAA
>JAZNWI010000256.1:0-2967 GCA_045593305.1 Clostridia bacterium
GCAAAGAAAAAAATTGTTTTCATCTGTGTCCACAACTCTTGCCGTAGTCAGATTGCCGAAGCACTTGGAAAGCATATCCGAGGAGAAGAATTTGACTTTTATTCAGCAGGCACCGAAACAAAACCACAGATAAATCAGGATGCCGTAAGACTTATGAAAAAACTCTATGGTATAGATATGGAGCTTACACAGTATAGTAAGACCTTTGATGAAATTCCCACACCTGATGTTGCTATATCAATGGGATGTGATGTTGGCTGTCCTTTCATCGGTAGAGCCTTTGATGACAATTGGGAGTTACCTGACCCTACAGGACAAAGTGACGCAATGTTCTGTGAGGTAATTGAGCAGATTGCAAATAACATAAAAAAATTAGGTAACTCCCGTAATCAATAATGACAAATTTTCCACCCCTGACAAATCAGCAACAGTATTTTCTGTTGCTTTTTGTTTTTAAGCTAATTTTACAATTGTTTTCCCCTGTTTCACTGCCAACTTTTCAAATTCCCACGCCCCTGACGATGGATGGGTTACATAAGTTATAACAGTATCCGCCTGTTTCAACATCCATTTGTTACGCCACGATATTGCAAATCGCTTTGGTACCGTTTCTATCCCCTCAGGGTAAATGGTGTTTGTGAGGTTATTGTATTCACGCTTGTCAGGAAGGTACGCCAAAACCACACTATATTTGATATTGTATATCTGCGACAGCTCTTGCAACAACCGATATACCATCGCATCAAAACTTCCGTTGTTACCAACATAAAAATCAGTAGCATTTTCCTGCTCTATCAAATTTATCAGAGTCCTCCGTATGGTGGGCTCTATTTCTTTTGGAGCATCTCTGTGACCAAGGAAAGTACAAATCAAAAATATCACCTCGTGTTATGGGATATATCGCAATTATATCACAGATACTATAAATATACGATATATCCCACACGATTTATCGCAAATTTTTATAAAATTTATTTAGCGATATATCGTAGAGGTGATATTTTTATGAATATTAAAGAAGCAGTTGAAAAAAGAATTATTGAATTGTGCAACGAAAGAAATATTGCTGTAAATGCTCTTGCAAATATTTCGGGTGTTTCACCATCAACAGTTTACAGTATGCTCAATGAAAAAAGCCAAAACCCCGGCGTTGTTTCAATAAAGAAAATCTGCGATGGACTTGAAATCAGCATCAGAGAATTCTTTAATAGTGATTTGTTCGATGACCTTGAGCAGGAAATAAAATAACAATTATAAAGCAACACGCCTATGAAGTTAGCATTTAACCTCATAGGCATTTTATATTTTTAAAATAAAACTTAATTAAAAAGTGTTGTTTTTTTCTTAGCATGAGTGGTATAATCCATTTGTATTTAAGTACTATTACGAAAGAAGTGGTAACATGGTAAAAAACTATGATGCAGTTGTTATCGGTGCAGGTAACGGAGGACTTGTAGCATCAGCTCGTCTTGCCAAAGAGGGAAAAAAGACACTGCTTATCGAGCGACATAATTTGCCCGGCGGATTTGCTACAAGCTTTGTAAGAGGTAGATTTGAATTTGAGGCTTCGCTTCATGAGCTTTGTGGCATCGGCTCAATTACCGGAAAATCACCACTGTTGAAGATTTTTCAAGAAGTCGGAGCAGCAGATAAAATTGAATGGGTGGCACTTGATGAAGCATACCGATTGCTCACCTTGGACAAAAATGAAAAGTGCGATTATTTAATGCCTTTGGGTAAGGATGCCTTTATAAATAAGCTTGAGGAATATGACCCGGGCTCTGCTCCCGTTGTTACAAAGATTTTCGAGCTTATTGAGAGCATTGAAAAAACTTTGGATTTCGTAAGCAGCATTGAAGATTTCAAGCCATCAATGATTAAAGAAATTTTTTCTGAACATACAGATTTTCTTAAGGTTGCAAACTATTCTGTTGACGAAGTGTTGAAAGCATTCGGAGCAAGTCAAAAAACAAGGGATATACTTAACGGATATTGGTGCTACCTTGGTCAACCTACCGACGAGCTTAATGCTATTCACTATTTCACTATGCTTCACTCATATATTATCGATGGTGCTGTTATTCCCAGAGGCAGAAGTCATCAGATAAGCACAGCTTTGCTTGAGGCATTTACCGAAAATGGTGGCGAAGCATGGTTCAACACAAGCGTTAAGAAAATAAATGTTGAAAACGGCGTAGCAACAGGTGTTGTGCTTGATGATGGTACTCAAATAAACGCTAAAGCGGTTATTTGCAACGCTTCACCATATAACGCATATACAAAGCTTATTGACGAAAACGCTATTCCTGAAAAGCTTAAAAAGGAAGTAAATGCTAAAACCTTGGGCGCAAAAGGTTTTGCAGTATTTTTGGGGCTTAACCGTTCTGCAGATGAGCTGGGACTTAACAACCACACTTATTTCATTTATCCGACTAACAATAACAGAAAATGCTATGAACTCAGCAAAAGCATTGAAACAAATGATGTTCAGGCAACAGTTTGTCTTAACAAGGCATTTGACGATTGTTCCCCTGAAGGCACAAGTATCCTTTATATGACTTCTATTTTTGCAGGCGACCAATGGAGCAAGGTTTCCGTTAAGGATTACCATAAAACGAAGCATGCCTTTGCAGAAAAAATGATAGATAATTTTGAAAAAGCAACAGGTATTAAAATTAAGGATTATATAGAAGAAATTGAAATTGCAACTCCTATGACATATGCTCGTTACACCGATGCTCCTGCAGGAACTATCTATGGTTATGAAGCAAGTAAGGAAGACGGTATTGTTAAAAGAATTGTTTTCGATTTAATAGATAAAGGTATACCGGGACTTTACTTTGCAGGTGGCTATACTACAAGACATATGGGTTATTCTCCAAGCTATACAACCGGTGATATGGCAGCAAAGAATGCAATACTCGCTATGGAAAAGGAGGTAAAATAAATGAGCAAGAAAAAGTTTTC
>JAZNWI010000257.1:0-2914 GCA_045593305.1 Clostridia bacterium
ATTTTTACCACTCACCAGTGGAAAACGGAATTGTAATGATACGAGAGGAAATGTAATGGACACATATATTCTTGGTATTGAAAGCTCCTGTGACGAAACAGCGGCAAGCGTTGTTAAAAACGGCAGAGAAGTTTTATCAAACGTTATAAATACGCAAATTGATATACATAAAAAATACGGCGGAGTTGTGCCTGAAATTGCATCAAGAAAGCATATTGAAAACATTGATGCGGTAATAGACGAAGCACTTTCACAGGCAGGAAAAACCCTTGACGATATTGATGCAATTGCCGTAACAAACGGACCTGGTCTTGTTGGTGCACTTTTAGTAGGTGTATCAGAAGCAAAGGCAATAGCTTATGCAAAAGGTCTGCCACTTGTACCTGTTCATCACATAAGAGGTCACATAACGGCAAACTTTGTAGCGCATAAGAATTTAGAACCGCCATTTGTATGCCTTGTAGCATCAGGCGGACATTCACACATAGTAAATGTGAAAAGCTATACCGATTTTGAAGTTTTAGGAAGAACTCGCGACGATGCGGCAGGAGAAGCCTTTGACAAAATTGCAAGAGTTTTGGGGCTTGGATACCCGGGAGGGCCGCTTATTGATAAGCTGGCAAAAGAGGGCAACCCAAAGGCTATTGATTTCCCGAGAGTTAAAATGGACAGGGACTCTTTGGACTTTAGCTTCTCAGGCGTTAAAACTGCGGTTATAAACTATATTCATAAATTAGAACAAAACGGTGAAGAAATAAACCGTGCCGATGTTGCGGCAAGCTTTCAGGACGCTGTAACCGATGCACTTTGCGAGCATACCATAGAGGGTGCAAAACGAGTTGGTGCAAAAACCGTTGCTATTGCCGGCGGTGTTGCGGCGAACTCAGAGCTAAGAGAAAAAATGACAAAAGAATGCGAAAAGTACGGAATCAATGTGGTATATCCGCCACCGGTACTTTGCACAGATAATGCTGCCATGATTGCAGCGGCAGGGTATTATTCATATATTGAAGGCATAAGAGCTGACCTTGACCTTAACGCAATACCAAACTTGCCACTTTAAAATTTACAAGCGGAGAGAAAATATGCAGGATAAAATAAGAAATTTTTGTATAATAGCACATATTGACCATGGTAAGTCTACCCTTGCCGACCGTCTTTTAGAGCTTACGGGAGAAGTAAGTGAAAGAGATATGGAGGAACAGCTTTTAGACGATATGGACTTGGAGCGTGAGCGTGGAATTACCATAAAGGCCCACGCTGTTAAGCTTAACTATAAGGCTAATGATGGCGAGGAATATATATTAAACCTTATTGACACACCGGGGCATGTGGACTTTAACTACGAAGTGTCACGAAGCTTAGCCGCTTGCGAGGGTGCGATATTGATAGTTGATGCATCCCAGGGGATTGAAGCACAGACTCTTGCCAACACATATATTGCGGTGGAACATGACCTTGAAATTGTTCCGGTAATAAACAAGATTGACTTGCCTTCAGCAAACCCTGAAAATGCCATAAAGGAAATTGAGGACATTATCGGAATCCCGGCAGAAGATGCACCGAGAGTTTCTGCAAAGACGGGGCTTAATGTTGAGCAGGTTTTGGAGGCTATTGTTGAAAAAATGCCGGCACCGGCGGGTGATGCAAATGCACCGCTTAAATGCCTTATCTTCGACTCATACTATGATAGCTACAAAGGTGTTATCGTGTATGTTCGTGTGAAGGACGGAACATTAAAAGCAGGCGATAGAATAAGAATGATGGCAACGGGAGCGGAGTTTGATGTTGTAGAAGTCGGAACTATGCATCCCTCAGGACTGAAGCAGACTGCAAAATTATCTGCGGGTGAGGTTGGATATATTGCGGCAAGTATCAAGTCAATCCGTGATACACAGGTTGGGGATACTGTAACAACCTGCAAAAATCCGGCAACTGAGCCGCTTGAAGGATACAAAAAGGTAAACCCAATGGTTTATTGCGGAATTTATCCGGCAGACGGTGCGCAGTATGAAGACTTAAAAGATGCGCTTGCAAAACTTCAGCTGAATGATGCGTCACTGATGTTTGAGCCTGAAACATCCATCGCATTGGGATTTGGATTCAGATGCGGATTTTTGGGACTTTTGCACATGGAAATCATTCAGGAAAGATTAGAGCGTGAATATAACCTTGACCTTGTAACCACCGCACCAAGTGTTATCTATAAGGTTCATAAAACAGGTGGAGAAGTTGAAATGATTTCAAATCCGGCAAATCTTCCAGCACCAACCGAGATTAACTTCATGGAAGAGCCGATGGTTAAGGCGGATATTATGGTGCCTGTTGACTTTGTTGGTAATGTTATGGAGCTTTGTCAGGAAAGACGAGGCATATTCAAGAATATGACCTATATCGAAACAACCCGTGCGCAAATTCATTACGATTTGCCGCTTAACGAAATAATTTATGACTTCTTTGATGCACTAAAATCACGAACTAAAGGCTATGCATCATTTGACTATGAACTGAAAGAATATATGAGGTCAGACCTGGTTAAACTTGATATGCTTTTAAATGGCGAACAGGTGGATGCACTTTCCTTTATCGTTCATAAGGACAGCGCATATTCACGAGGCAGAAAGATGGCGGAAAAGCTTAAGGAAGCTATCCCTCGCCAGCTTTTTGAAGTGCCTATTCAGGCAGCAATCGGGTCAAAGATTATCGCAAGAGAAACTGTTAAGGCAATGCGAAAGGATGTGCTTGCCAAGTGTTACGGCGGTGATATTACCCGAAAGAAGAAACTTCTTGAAAAGCAAAAAGAGGGTAAAAAACGAATGAGACAGGTGGGAAATGTGGAAATTCCGCAGGAAGCATTTATGTCAGTACTAAAATTAGACTAATAAAAAAACCGACACGATTGTGTCGGTTTTTT
>JAZNWI010000258.1:0-22683 GCA_045593305.1 Clostridia bacterium
ATAAAATTAAGGCGAGAAGTAAAGAGGCTAATTTACCTTGTGCTTTTTGCCTTTTTTAATAAGCGTCAATACTGTCCCCTGCGGGCGTGTCCCGCTTTTTTGCTTTACTTAAAGAAATTTTGGGGTTTTAAAAGTTATGAAAAATACTTTAAAGCTAAATAAGGATTTTAAGCGTCTTTATTACCGTGGAAAATGTATTCCTTGCCATAATGTGGTGATTTATGCCCAAAAGAATAAACTGGGAAAAAACCGTGTTGGCCTGACTTGCGGAAAATCCGTAGGTGGCTCCGTTCTTCGTAATAGGGCAAAAAGGCTTATGCGCGAAAGTTTCCGCACTTTGTCCCCAAGAATAAATGGAAGTTTTGATATAGTTATAGTTGCCCGAAGCAGAATTTCGGGAAAGAAATGTGACGAAGTTCTTCGGGATATTAAATACGCTTTCAAAAAATTGGGTATGATAATATGAAGAAATTTCTTATTTTTGCCATTGGTTTTTACAGGAAATACTTATCTGGCTTAAAATCTGCACCAAGTTGCAGATTTATACCTACCTGCTCGGAGTATGCCTTGCAGGCTATTGAAAAATATGGTGCAATAAAAGGCACATACCTTGCCATTCGCCGTATTTTAAAATGCCACCCTTTTCATAAAGGCGGCTATGACCCACTACCTTAGTATGATAAGTAGGTTCCAAAAGAAAGGAAAAAGTTATGAAACTTAGTTTGTTTGAGCTTTGTATCACAAGACCTCTTGGCTGGTTGATACAATTTATCTACAATTTGGTGGACAACTATGGTCTTGCCATTATTCTTTTTACTATTGTTATTAAGCTTATCCTTATGCCACTTCAGATTAAGTCACAAAAGGCTATGAAGCGTCAGCAGAAGGTACAGCCTATTATTATGGAGCTTCAGAAGAAGTATGCAAACGATCAGCAAAGACTTCAGCAGGAAATGATGAAGGTTTATAAGGAAAACAATGTCAGCATGACTGGCGGTTGTCTTCCACTACTTATTCAGTTCCCTATCCTGATTGGTCTTTATCGTGTAATTCAGCGTCCTCTTACATATATAAGAGGTATTAATTTCCAGGATTCTCAAGTTGTTGAGAATGTAAAGCTTGTTATGGAACAAATGAAGGAAAGCTTCCCTGAAGTTATCGGCAACCTTGCAAATGTGACTGTTGAACAAATTAACAAGATTTATCAGATTCAGCTTTCTCACTGGTCAGAGCTTGTAGGAAAAGCTCAGGAGCTTTCATGGGATATTAACTTTGGTTTCCTTGGTCTTGACCTATCAAAACAGCCAAGTGAATCAATTCCTGCAGTTTTAACCGGAAATTTCTCCGATTTGTCTACTGCACTTCTGATACTTATCCCGGCTTTTGCTATGCTTATGACATGGCTTTCATCAAAATACTCACAGAAACTATCAGGAACCGCAAATCAGGCGGCACAAAACCAAGATAACCCGGCACAATCTATGACAAAGTCAATGAACCTTATGATGCCTTTGATGACTGGATTTTTCACTTTCTCACTTCCATCAGGTATCGGTATCTACTGGATTATTTCCAGCGTTATGCAGGTTGTGCAGCAATATATAATAAACAAAATTTTTGACAGAAAAGAGGATGATTTCGTTGTTAAAGTACCTGACAAAAACAGAAAAAGAAGCAAAAAGCGTAGATGAAGCTAAGGCTTTAGCGCTAGCTGAGCTTGGCATAAACGAAGACGAGGCCGAAATCGAAGTTCTTGACGAAGGAACCAAAGGCTTTTTGGGCATCGGTTCAAAGGGTGCTCGTGTAAAGGCTGTCGCAAAAGACGGTAATGCCGCAGTTGCAAAGCACTTCTTAAACGATATTTTCGGTGCTATGGGTCTTGATGTTGCAGTAAGCGCAACATCTGGCGAAGAAAGTCTTGATGTTTTCATGGAAGGCTCACGCATGGGTCTTGTAATCGGTAAGCATGGTGATACATTAGATGCTCTTCAGTATCTTACATCACTTGTTGTAAACCGCGAATCAGATGAGAGAGTTCGTGTTATTCTTGACACAGAAAACTACCGTGAAAAGCGTCAGGCAGCTCTCCTGCAGCTTTCTTCAAGACTTGCTGAAAAGGTTTCCCGAACAGGCAAAAAGCACACACTTGAGCCAATGAATCCTTATGAAAGACGCATTATTCACTCAAGTCTTCAGGGAAATGAAGATGTTACAACTTTCTCAATTGGTGAAGAACCATACAGAAAGGTTGTTATCGCTCCAAAGGACTACACTCCAAGAACTTCTGAACCAAAAAGACCGCACATTTCATCAAGAATTGCGGCTGAATACAGACAACAGAACCACAATAAGCACAAGAGCTTTGATGAATTTTTAGAAAGTACAGAAGAATAATTAAATTTAAATTGACTTTATAGGGAATGAAGAAAAATAGTGCAGAACAGACGGAACGAAGCTTTATGCACCGCATAAAGCCCTGCCCGACGGCGTACGCTTGTACTCCGAGCGGTGAGTTCCGTTTGTAGTTCAACTTGTTGAACGGTCTGTGCATTTTTATACATTCCTTTTGACTAGGAGGAAATACTTATGTCTGGACACTCAAAATGGAGTACTATCAAGAGAAAAAAGGGCGCAAATGACGCTCAGAGAGCAAAGATTTTTACAAAAATTGCCCGTGAAATTCTAGTTGCTGTTAAGGCTGGCGGACCTGACCCTGACAACAACTCATCTCTTAAGGATGCAATTTCAAAAGCAAGAGCAGCAAATATGCCTAACGACAACATTAATCGTACAATCAGCAAGGCTGCAGGGGCAGGGGCAGACGATAACTATGAATCAGTAACATACGAAGGCTACGGCCCTGCAGGTGTTGCTGTAATCGTTAACACTCTTACAGATAACCGTAACAGAACTGCCGCAAATGTTCGTCACTACTTTGATAAGTTCGGCGGAAACATGGGAACAACCGGTTGCGTTAGCTTTATGTTTGATCAAAAAGGCGTTATCGTAATTGAAAACGATGGCATTGACGAAGATGAAATCACAATGGATGCACTAGAAGCAGGCGCTGACGATATTCAGGTTGAGGAAGACTGTATCGAAATCACAACTGCAACTTCTGACTTCCACGAAGTTCGCGATGCACTTGAAGCAAAGTACACACTTTCTTCTGCTGAAATTTCTATGGTTCCACAGACTATGACAGAGCTTACTGACCCTGACCAGATTAAGATGATGTCAAGAATGCTTGAAAACATGGAAGATGACGATGATGTTCAGGATGTATATCACAACTGGGATATGCCGGAAGATTTAGAATAATTTAAAACACCTCATGCATTTGAGGTGTTTTTTTTGTGTAAAAATCCACCCCTGAAGCCTGCAAAGTTCAATAAAGGTTTTTCCATGAACACAATTGCAGGAATAGGTGTCACCTACTGCCCATTTTGGCATAATATTGTGACAAAAACAGAAAAATCATCACAATAGCATATGCTTTTCCACCATGTAAAACATTTCCCGAAAAGCTTTGTTAAAATTTTGTCAAAATATATTGACTTTTATAAAAACTATGTTATAATGTATAAGGATGTGATTGATAAATTTTTAACAATATTAGTAAGAACCACTTTTGTCAGTTACATAAAATCAAACTATATTTGCAAAGGAGAATACAATTATGGCAAGATTCACATTACCAAGAGACATGTATTACGGAAAGGGTTCTCTTGAAAACCTTAAGAACTTAGACGGCAAAAAGGCTATTATCGTAACAGGCGGAAGCTCTATGAGAAAGGGCGGATTCCTTCAGAAGACAGAAGATTACTTAAAGGCTGCAGGTATGGCTGTTGAAATCTTTGAAGGCGTTGAGCCGGACCCATCAGTTGAAACAGTTATGCGAGGAGCAGACGCTATGACAAAGTTCCAGCCTGACTGGATCGTTGCAATCGGCGGTGGCTCTCCTATCGATGCCGCTAAGGCTATGTGGGCATTCTATGAATACCCTGACACAACTTTCGAACAGCTTTGCACACCATTTAACTTCCCAAAACTTAGAACAAAGGCAAGATTTGTAGCTATCCCATCAACATCAGGTACAGCTACAGAAGTTACTGCTTTTTCAGTTATCACAGACTATGCTAAGGGTGTTAAATATCCACTTGCTGACTATGAAATCACACCTGATGTTGCAATCGTTGACCCTGACCTTGTTGAAACACTACCTCCTACTCAGGTTGCATACACAGGTATGGATGCACTAACTCACGCTGTTGAAGCTTATGTTTCAACACTTAATACACCGTTTACAGACCCTCTTGCAATTAAGGCTATTGAAATGGTTTTTGATTATCTTCCACAGTCTTTCGCTGGTGACTTAGATGCAAGAGAGCAGATGCACTATGCACAGTGCTTAGCAGGTCAGGCATTCACAAATGCGCTACTTGGTATTGTTCACTCAATGGCACATAAGACAGGTGCTGCATTTTCAACAGGTCACATTCCTCACGGATGTGCAAATGCAATTTACTTACCATATGTAATTAAGTTTAACGCGCATGAGCCGGAAGCTATGCACCGTTATGCCGATATCGCAAGAAGACTTGGTCTTGACGGAACATCTGAAAAGTCACAGGTTAATGCTTTGGTTAATATGATTGACGAGTTCAATAAGAAGCTTAACATTCCAAAAACTCTTAAGGATTTCGGTGTTAATGAAGCTGAATTCAAGGAAAAAATTGCAACAATCGCAGAGCTTGCAGTTGGCGATGCTTGTACAGGTTCAAACCCAAGAGCAATTAACCCAGAGCAGATGGAAAAGCTATTTACTTGCGCATATTACGGCACAGAAGTTGATTTCTAATTTTCATATACCCCATATTTTACCGCAACTATTCCTACCTCAGTTGCGGTAATTTTTTATTTTATTAAAAAATTATAAATTTCTTCAAAAAATGCTGGTAATATGGCACATTTTAATGTATAATTAAATTGTAATTACTTAAAGGGACGGAGGAATTTCTAATGGATTCAGCTTTGCTCTATTTAAGAAGCTTTTTTCAGGTACTTAAATTAACCGATATTATTGACATATTTCTTATTGCACTTTTAGTATATCAGCTTTTGAAAATCTTAAAGGAAACCCGAGCGATGCAACTCGTTAAGGGGATTTTCCTTTTATTTTTGATACTTCAAATTAGCTCCTGGGCACATCTTACTACCCTTAACTATCTTTTGCGTAATGCCATGCAGGTGGGAATGTTCGCTATCGTAGTTATCTTCCAGCCGGAGCTTCGAAGCTTGCTCGAAAAAATGGGACGTTCAAATGTCGGAAAACTTATAGATGTGGCGACTGGTAAAACTATCAGTAGCGATGATGACGATTATGCCGTTTCAGAAATTGTTACAGCAGCAGTAAATATGTCCTCTACAAAAACCGGCGCACTGATTGTAATTGAAAGAGAGACAAAGCTTGGCGATGTTATCAGAACCGGAACACTTTTAGATGCAGAAGTAAGCAGTGCACTTTTAGAGAACATCTTTTTCCCGAAAACTCCGCTCCATGATGGTGCAGTTATCATAAGAGGCGACAGAATTCACACTGCAGGTTGCTTCCTGCCACTTACTTCAAATACTAACCTTTCCCGTGACTTGGGTACAAGACACCGTGCCGCACTTGGTATTTCAGAAGCGTCTGATGCCATTGTCGTTATAGTCAGCGAAGAAACAGGCAAAATTTCTATTGCAATTAACGGAAGTCTTACACGAAATCTCACTGAGTCAACTCTTAAAACAGCTCTTGGAAAGGCTTTAGCAAAGAATGTCGACCGTGACAGACTTAGATTCTGGAGGAGCACAAAATGAAGATGATTAAAGATAAAAAGCTGCTTCTTAAAATATTATCTGGATTTATTGCCGTTGTCCTTTGGTTTGCAATCACATATACCGAAGACCCGGCAGTAAGTCAACATGTAACAAATATAGGTGCCGTTTTTTCAGGTGAAGCTCAGCTTCGCGAACGGGGTCTTACCTTGGTAAATAAGGACGAGCTCCCTGCTTTTTCTGCCGTAATCCGCGGAAGCAGAAGTAAGGTAATCGCATCACTTGGCATTGTTTCAGCACACATAGATGTTTCAAACATCTATAATGTGGGAACTCATGAAGTTCCGGTACAGTACCGCTATCCTCAGGACACTGTTACCCTTACAAAAACCAAGATTTCTACAGTTTCTGTTAATGTAGAGAAAATCCTTTCCCGTGATGTTCCGATAAAAATCGAAGCAGACACAAGTGGAAGGGATACTGACCGTTTAGTAGCTGTTGAAAGCAAGGCTGAAACCCTGACAGTTCGCGGCGCACAAAGCATCGTTGAAAAAATTGCATATGCAAAAGCTATAATAGACGCATCGGAAATCACAGTTGATGGCGATATGAACTATGCCTACAAGCTATATGACGAAAATGATAATATTCTAAATGAAAAAAATATTATTTCAAAAAGTCAGAGTACAGTTCTGGTAACAGGAACCGTATATAAAAAGGCGGTTCTTCCTGTTAATGTGGTGCTTTCTGACAACCTTAGTGAAAACTATTCACTAAAGGTTAAGAAACAAAGTGTGGAAAGCGTCACTGTAGGTCTTCCCGAAAATACTTCTATAACTGAACTTTTTGCAGTTATGGATAGTAATGCAACAAAAGAGCGTAGTCCTATCACAATTGATATTCGAATTCCTGATGGCATCTATTGCCCGCAAGACGATTTGTCAATTACAGTGGATTACGAACTGCTGCCAAGAACTGTCCATGATGTTGAAGTTGTCGTTACACCGGAAAACATCCCTGATGGAAAAGAAGTTGAAATCAATCCAGATAAAATAACAGTCGCAGTAAAGTGTGCTAAAGACGACGCTGTAGCAAGCAAAATTTCTGCCACTTTTGATGCATCAGAATTAAATGAAAACGAAAAAACTGTTACCGTAAATGTTGCGGCAGTTGAAAATATTGACATTATTGGCGAATATACCGTAACTGCCAAACTGCGTTAATAGAAAGGACAAAATACAATGCCAGATGTAATAGTAAGAGGACAAAGCACGGATGGTGCTATACGAATTTTTGTAGCCGTAACGACCGATATGATAAATGAGGCGCAGAAAATTCATAATACTTTCCCTGTTGCAACTGCAGCTTTGGGAAGAACCCTGACAGCTGCCGCTATTATGGGTCAAGGTCTTAAGAATGACACAGATTCTATAACAATACAATTCCGCGGTGATGGCCCACTTGGAAATATGGTGGCTGTAACCGACAACTTGTCACGAGTACGCGGTTATGTTGTCAACCCATTTGTTGACCTTCCTTTAAATGAGAAAGGCAAGCTTGATGTGGGTGGAGCTGTTGGGCAGGGTCAGCTTAATGTAATTCGTGACCTTAGCCTTAAAGAACCATATTCAGGACAAGTTCCTATTATAACCGGTGAAATCGCTGAAGATTTGACATATTATTTTGCAAAATCCGACCAAATCCCTACTGCTATGGGTCTTGGTGTTTTGGTGGACCCTGATAATAGTGTTTCAGTTGCCGGCGGATTTATGATACAGCTTATGCCGGAGGCAACTGAAGAAGTTGCCGGCATTATTGAGGATAAAATGGCTGAAATACCGCCTATTACTACTATGCTCAAAGACGGAATGACCCCTGAGGATATTCTGTTCTATTTGACTGACGGATTTTCTATGATAATGCAAAACGAAACCGTAGCACCAAAATATGAGTGTAAATGTTCAAAGACCCGTATGGAGCGTGCGGTTATCTCTATTGGCAAGGAAGAACTCCGCAAAATTATTGATGAAGACGGAAAATGTGAGGTTGAGTGCCAATTCTGTAACAATAAGTATGTCTTCTCAAAAGATGAACTTTTAGAGATGTATGAAAAAGCAAAATGACTATCTATGCCCTGATTTTGTGCGCTTTTCAAAATCAGGGATTTTTAAAATACTTTCCCGTTTAGGAGGTACAAAATGAAAAAAGTACTTGCTATTATACTCCTTGCAGCATTACTTTCTACGCCTGTTTCAGCACAAATCGAAAACTATGTTGAAACCGCAATTCGTGACGGCGTTGTTTTAGGCGACGAAAACGGTAATGTTGCTGCAGGAAATCGTGTAACACGCGGCGAATTTGCTGTTATTCTTACAAGATTTCTGAATCTGACAGGCGGCGTTAACACATTCGCTGATGTTTTGCCACACGATTGGTTTGCAGATGCTTTAGCAACTGCCAATCACCATTCTCTTATAGTTGGTGACCAATACGGTAATGCAAAACCTTATGACAAGATAACCAGACAAGACGCCGTTACTATAATAGGCAGATACTACAATGCAAAAAATTCTGACCTGACTTTTGCAGAAAATGCATCTGATTATGCTAAAGAATATTGGGCGTATGCAATATCAAATGAGCTTTTATCAGATAATGATGCTAAGGAATATATCACAAAGGGAGAAATTCTTGAGCTTTTATACAAGTATGATGCCAAAGATGGCTCAAGTGTGAGATTCATGCCGGGATACCCAAAAATTTCGCACGAATTTGGGGCTTACGGTCACATTTCTATAGATGTCCGAACCAACAAACCATGCAAAATTTATTATTGCATTTCAGAAGAAAATCAGCCTCACTCCGAGGTTAACATACCTTTATGCGAAACTGATGGTGATATTGTTTCCACATCTATAAATGTGAATATGGGAAACATCTATGATGTTTATCTTGTTGCAGTAGACGAAGACGGCATTTCAAGCAAGATTTCTGTAGTAAGAGGTGCAAGTGCATTTTTAATTTCATCAGGAGATGGTTCAAAAGCTGAACCTTTTATTATCTATACCAAAGAACAGCTTGCACAAATCTCTCTGGTAACAGACAGATACTACCGTTTAGGATGCGATATAACATTAGACGAAAACTGGATACCAATTTCTAATTTTAGCGGCGTTTTAGACGGTAATGGATACACAATCAAAAACCTGCACATTTCAGGCAGAAACCATGCGGGACTTTTTTCAAAAATTACAGGTACCGTTAAAAATCTCACAGTTTACGGCGATATTTCTGCCGGAAAAGTTGCCGGCATAATTGCGGGAGAAAACAACGGTACAATTGAAGATTGTGTCGCTGTTGGAACGCTTTCTGTTAATACCGATTATGCCGGAGGTATTTGTGGTAAAAATAACGGCACGATTAAGAATTGCCTTTCTTCTTTATATTCCATAACTGCAGGCTCTTTTGCTGGTGGCATTGCTGGTGGTAACTTCGGAACTTTGGAAAACTCACTTGCTGCATCAAATGTGGTTGTATCCGATATGTATGCAGGAAGCATTGCAGGAGTTAATAATGGCGGAACTATTAAAACATGCGTCAGTGCTTGCATGACTATCCATGATGCACTTACTCAAAACAGCGGAAGAATTACCACTAACAAAAATGATGGTGTTCTTGACAGAAATTATTTCTATTTAGAGGCAATATCTGACGATTTTTATGAAGAACCGTCTGACCATTCTCAAAATGGTTATGACGCAAGCTGGGGAAATCTTCGCGACTTGAATTTCTATCAGGAACTTGGCTGGGATACATCAAAATGGGAACTTTCTGAAAACGGATTTCGTTTGATTTTCCCTAAAAATTCCCATGCACCTGAGCTCACTCCTGGTGAAACTATATACTTCCCTAAACAGATTAAAACTGCTACAGAGCTTAGAAGTATTGACAAAAATGAATCAGGACATTACATTCTGGCAACGGATATTTACCTTTCGCTTCCATGGAAAACTATTTGCGCCAAAGACGGATTCTCCGGCACATTTGACGGAAATAATTACACAATTTATAACCTTAACCTTAACACACAGCCAGGACTTTTCTCTAACATTACTGGTGGAACAATTAAGAACCTTACCCTTAAAAATGTTACCTCGGAATCCGATAGTATTGGCGGAATCCTTGCCGCTTGCAACTATGGTTACATAGATAACTGCAAGATTTTCGGCAATATTAAAACAAAAAAAGCAGGACACGTTGGCTCATTTGCAGGACTTAACCATGGTGCTATAACAAACTCGGAAGCTCATGTAGATATTACCAACACAAATGCCAATTCCACTATTGGTGGCATCTGTGCAGAAAGCGACGGTTTGATATTTAGCACTACCTACAACGGCAAAATCTCCGCAAGCGGCGAAAATACCGTAACTGGCGGAATTGTGGGTTATGATACCGGAGGTTATATCAGTGATTGCTATTCCTACATGACTCTTTCTGCCACACCGAAATTTGGATATACCGGCGGTATTTGCGGGATGGCGGAAGGCTCACAAATTTATAAATGTGCTTCTGGCGGAAGTATTGTTTCACAAGCAGAAAATCTGATTTATTCCGGTGGCATCTGCGCCCTTATCCAGAACGCTACACTTTATAACTGCTATTCACTATCTGAACTTCATACTTTTGCCAAGAATGGATATTCTGGCGGAATTTGCGGCCTTAACTCCGGCTCTATTATACAAAACACCTACTCCGCCGCAAATATTTTGTCGGGAGAAAGTGTTATGACTGGTGGAATTTGTGGCTTCTCTGAAAACGGATTTATTATGCAGAATGTGTCGCTTAATCCTGCTATAAATGGCGGAAAAAATATTGGTGCTATCTTCGGCGGTAGTGATGCCAGCGAAATTACCGACAACTATTCCTGCGAGCGAACTTTAATTAACTCTGCATTAATTGACAAGACTGAAAAGAACGGAACAGCCAAAAGTATTAACGCCCTGAAGAATACTGATTTCTTTTTAAAACCACTTTCTGAGGGTGGAATATTGGGTTGGCCAAGCAACATTCAAGGAGATGATGCGTGGCAAAATAGCGATAGCTTGTATCCGTTCCCAATTCTTTCTAATGTTAAAGCACAAGTATTGAAAACACCTGTCTATAAATAATGTACCAAAACAAAAATACGCCTCTATGGCGTATTTTTTATTATAGCTTTTTGAATTTCCACAACTATAAGCGGTACTACCGATAGTATTCCTACTATAATCCATCCTACAATCGGAAGCTGGCAAACCTTGAATACTCCTTGGAAAACAGGTACAGATACTACAGATATTTGCATTAAAATTCCTATTATCAGCGAGAACACCAACAGTTTGTTTTCAATAAACCTGCTGTTTAAAACAGATTTGTCGCTTCGCATATTAAATGCATGGAACAGTTGTGATACCGAAAGCACACAAAATGCCATTGTTCTTGCCATATCCACATTGTGACCACTTAAAACATTAAATCCCATAGAGTACGCCAAGAGGGCAACTCCCCCGATAACTCCGCCTTCAAGGCAGATTGACGCCCAAAGTCCGTCGGCAAAAAGTCCTTTTTTAGGGTCCCTTGGCTTTCTGTCCATTATGCATCGGTCCACAGGGTCAAGACCTAGTGCAATTGCCGGCAAAGAATCAGTAACAAGATTTACCCACAAGAGCTGAATTGCAACAAGTGGTGGCTCCCATCCGAAAACAATTCCCATAAATATAGTCATAACCTCGCCAATGTTTGATGAAAGAAGAAATTGTATGGATTTCTTTATATTTTCAAAAATCCCTCTGCCCTCTTTTACCGCCGATACAATGGTGGCAAAATTATCGTCTGCAAGGACAAGGTCAGAAGCTTCTTTTGCAACATCGGTACCGCGTTTTCCCATACTGCAACCGATGTCGGAAGCCTTTAGTGCCGGTGCATCGTTAACTCCGTCACCTGTCATGGCTACGATTTCGCCTTGCTTTTTAAAGGCTTTTACAATTCGCATTTTGTCCGCCGGCGTCACCCTTGCAAATATTCTGTGCTGACAAATCTCTTTATCAGTTTTTCCGGATAATTCTTCTCCTAAAATTGCCTTTCCCGATATCCCCACCGATTTTGCAATTGCTTTTGCCGTAATCTTATTATCACCGGTTATCATTACCGGCTTGATTCCTGCACGGATGCATTCCTTTACTGCACCGGAAACCTCCGGTCTTGGTGGGTCCATCATTCCTATTAGACCCACGAAAACAAGCTCATTTTCGTTTATTACAGAAAGCTTTGTATCCTTATATGCAACGGCAATAACACGAAGGGCACTATCTGCCATATTGTCAGCCTCGGCTAAGATTTCCCGAATTTTTTTACTTTCAAGACTATGTCTCTCACCATTTTCTATATAATGCGTGCATTTTTTCAAAAGAATTTCTGCTGCACCCTTTGTAATAACACGCTTTTCACCGTAATACGGCACCATTACGCTCATAAGCTTTCGCTCTGAATCGAATGGGATTTCGCAGATTCTTGTGCTTGTGTGTTTTCCAATCCCCATTTCTTCGCACTTTGTTATAATTGCCTTTTCAGTAGGGTTTTTACCATCATCACAGCACATAATTGCCAGCTCAAAAAGTTGCTGTTCATCATCCGCTAAAACCTTTGTCACCGACATTCTGTTTTGTGTAAGAGTTCCGGTTTTATCAGCGCAAATTACTGTCGCACCGCCCAAAACCTCTACTGCTGACAAATGCTTTACTATTGCATTTTTCTTTGCCATTTTTTGTACACCCATGGCAAGAACTATTGTTACAATGGCGGGTAATCCCTCCGGAATCGCCGCAACCGCAAGGCTTACTGATGTTAAAAACATTGAAAACGGCGGAATCCTTTTTATAAGACCTAAAATAAAAATCCCGGCACAAATCACAAGTGCACCTATACTTAAAATTTTACCGGTTTCTGCAAGTTTTTTCTGCAGTGGCGTCGGTTCTTCATTTTCTGTCCCCAACATGGCAGCTATCTTTCCCGTTTCGGTTTCCATGCCGATTGCCGTTACGATAGCTTCGCCTTTTCCAACAATTATATTTGTTGATGCAAACACCATGTTTTTTCGTTCTGCTAAGGGTGTATGCTCTTTAAGTACACATTCAGCATCCTTCAAAACCGGCATAGCCTCGCCGGTTAGTGCGGATTCATCTGCTTCCATCCCTACACTTTTTACAAGCCTTGCATCTGCGCTTACCCTGTCACCTGCACATAGCAAAAGAGTGTCCCCAATTTTTACATCCTGTGCATCCACCTGCATTTCGCATCCGTTGCGTCTGATATTTGCCGTCGGTGCTGACATCTGCTTTAGTGCTTCTAAAGCATTATCAGCACGGCTTTCTTCTACCACACCAATAACTGCATTTAAAACCACAATTACAAGGATTATAATAGGGTCAATAAAGTCCCCGTCACCACTGGCATAGGAAACCCAAAAAGAAATAGCGGCAGCTGCAAGCAGGACTATTATCATAAAATCTGAAAACTGGGCGGCAAACCGCGATAAAATGCTTTTTTTCTTTGCTATATTAAGACAGTTCTTCCCGCCTGTTACCTGCTTGTTTAAAGCTATATGCCGGATAACATCTTCTTTTGGCATACTATGAAAATTCATTATATCATTCCCTTTTTCTATTCTTACTACCATAATTATGTTTTTCCTGTATTTTTATGAAAAACTTTTATGTCCCCTATTGATTTTTCCATAATTTGTGCTATAATATTATTAAAGATTTATGTCCCCAACATTTATTTGAGAGGTGATTTTATGGCAAGAACCGGCAGAGTTGAAAGCAAAATGGGTATTTACCATGTGCTTCTTCGCGGCATGAACGAACTTTTTATTGAAGACAGAGATTTTGGCGAATTTGTAACTATTCTAAAGAAATATACAGGTCTTGGCACTCTTAAGGTTTTTTCTTACACTCTCTTAAAGAACAGAGTTCATCTTGTTGTGAGCGTTCCCGATAGTATTGGTGCTAGCCTTAAACCTCTTTGCACCAGTTATGCAAGATATTTTAACCGTACATATCAAAGAAACGGCAAGCTCTTTTATGACCGCTTAAAAAGCGAGCCGATAAATTCCGAATCAGAGCTTAAAAATGTGGTTTCCTTTGTAAACTCAATAAGTACTGCCGCCGGTGAAAATTATCCTTATTCTTCTATTTCAGTTAGCGGAAGAGAAATATGTGTCCCTGGAATACTTTCCCAAAGAGAGCTTTTGGATACCACCGTTTCTGAAATGTTTATTGAGGATTATGATTGCCTTTCAAAAAGCGAAATAGGTCAATATATATATGCCCTTTGTGGCGTTATGCCGGATTCTTTCAGTTCTCTTTCTCCGGAAGAGCAAAAAGAGGCGCTTTCAAAGCTTACCAAAAAGCGTTGGATTGCAAAAAACAAGCTATATGATATTCTGGATATTAACAGGCCTCGCATATCCTCAGCTCAACCTGTCAAGGAAGCTCAGCCTGAAAAAGATCG
Organism: Clostridia bacterium; assembly: GCA_045593305.1. Lineage (GTDB taxonomy): Bacteria > Bacillota > Clostridia > UBA1381 > UBA1381 > UBA1738. The sequence goes on from JAZNWI010000258.1 coordinate 14,374, forward strand.
TGGACTTAGTGTTTGGCTTTTATAATGAAAAGCACATTTTGTGTCCCTTTATGTTTGTATAACATTGATTAGTTTTAAGGAGATGAAATTAATATGAATAAGCTGAAATATTCTATACCCGGTCAAATGCTGCTTATGATTAAAAACCACTTTACCACATCTGTTGTATTTATGATACTTTTCCTCATGACTGCTTCAATGCAAAATGGCTTTGGTGGTATTATCTTTGGTGTTGTGGGATTTTTAGGATACTTCCTTTCAATATATGCATACAGCGGATCAGCCTTAAAGGATGACAAAAGGACAGTCAGTCCCCTTACTCCCAAGCCGTTAAAAGGACTATTTCTTCCTGCTTTTTTAACCATTGTAAATGTAGTGGTTATACTTTTATACAAGCTTGCCTGGCTTGCAGGCTCTGATGGCAAAAGTATGACAGAAATCTGGAGCCTTATACTAAACATTATTTCCCTTTTGTGGGTTTCACCATACCAACCGCTTCTTGGCATGGCGTACGGACACATTGAACTTCATGGATACCTGATAATTTTTATTACTCCGTTTGTCGCATCAGCTCTTGGTTATTTTGCGGCGTACAAAGGCTTCGATCTTTCCGCCAAGGTTCACAGCTTTGCCTACGAAAAGAAAAAGGATAAAGATAAAAACGAATTTTAAAAACTGCTTTTCAAAAAGCAGTTTTTTTCTTGCAATTTTATATTTCAAAAAATGCTATATATAATAGGAAGAAACTCAGACAAAAAATGCAATTGCAAGCAGAGAAAGGCTGACAAATACCAGTCCCAAAGATAGCATTAGTGCCGGTTTCGGCTTTTTTTCTTCCCTGACTTTTTGCGATTTTTTATCCATATATTTTTCCACCACTTTTTCCGCCTCACGAATTACTGCGGAATCTCCGTCCGATGCAGAATCCTTTAAAATAAGTATTGCCTGCTCAATAAGCTCGGAATTTACATTTTTCAGTATCAATACTCTTCGTGTTGTATTTTTCATTTTTATTCCCCTTTCGGTCTCTTGATTTTAAGTTCATCTAAACACTTTTTTAATAGTTTTTAATTTCTTCTATTATGCCCAGAAAATGCCTGTATAATACTCCTTTTTTCCTTATTTTTGGCGGATTTTCCAATAAAAAATTGGGTATTTTTGGATATTTCAATTTTTTCCACATTATTATTCAGACACTATTTTTTGTGCATTATGTACAAAAAATCACTAATTTTAAGGTGAAAAATTTCCTTGACTTAGGGCAAATGCAACAATTTTGTAATAAAATGCTTGACTCCTGCGTAAGATGATTATATAATTGGCGGTAAGGTATAGGAGGATGTAAAAATGTTTTTTAATAAAAAAAGCAGTAAATCGGCGAAATGGCCGGTAAAATTTACTGCCGTATTTATGTCAGCAATCATCATGAGCCTGCTTACCGGTGCTGTTACTGACAGCCAGGTCAAGGATATCAGCCTTGTTATGGTGGATGCATTTGCTGATAGCGAGAAAACAACCGAACTGACTACCAGACAAACAACTGTTGCCGACTTTTTGGCGGAAAATAATGTGGAGCTTGGCGAATTTGACAGGCTTAGTATGCTCATGGAGGACGAGCTCTATGACGAGGCAAGGCTTGTTATAAGAAAGGGCCGAAATTTTACGCTTAACATTGACGGGAACATTGAAATCATTACAACTACAAAAAAAACAGTCAGAGAAGCCTTTGAAGAAGCAGGCGTTTTAGTCAGCCCTGCGGACAGAGTTGAACCGGGACTTGACACAAATATCGAAGAAGATATGAATGTCAGCGTCTTCAGGGTTTTGAGCGAAACAATTACTGTAGACACAGAAATTCCGTTTAAGAGTCGTGAGGTTTCCGACTCAAGCCTTGCAAAAGGCACAACAAAGGTAAAGGTCCGTGGTGTAAACGGCTTAAAGCGTACTGTTTACAACATTGTCACTGAAAATGGTGTTGAAACAAAGCGTGAAATCATAGAGCAGACTACACTTCGTGAGCCTACTACACGAGTTGTCGCAGTTGGTACAAAGGCCGTAGCCAAAAGCTCAGGCGGAACAAAAACTGTTACTACAAATGCGGGGCAAACCCTTAACTATTCGAAAAAAATTACCGTTTCTGCAACTGCTTATACGGCGGCTTCCGGAAAGAAAACCGCATCAGGACGCGTCGCGCAGTATGGCGTTATCGCCGTTGACCCGAAAGTAATTCCGCTTGGAACAAAGCTTTATGTTGAGTCAACCGACGACGGAAAGTCATGGCAGTATGGCTACTGCGTTGCAGGAGACACCGGCGGTGCAATCAAGGGCAACAAAATTGACTTGTTCTTCAATTCCCGAAGCGAATGCTTGCAATTTGGGCGAAGAAGTGCTATAGTATATGTATTGAACTAATGTGAGGATGATTTAATCATCCTCATTTTTTATAAAGTGAGGATTTTATATGGAATTAACATCTCCAAAAGTGATAAAGCAAATAGCAGAACAGTTTGACTTCGGATTTTCTAAAGGTCTTGGTCAGAACTTCCTTTTAGACCCGCAGGTTCTTGATAAAATTGCGATTGCTGCTGACATTGATGATGGCGTTTTAGAAATCGGACCCGGCTTTGGTGTTTTAACAAAACGCCTTTGCGAAACAGGAAAGAAGGTTGTTTCAATAGAAATTGATAAGCGTCTTATTCCGGTTCTTGATTTTACTCTTTCTGAGTTCGACAATGTGAAAATTATCGAAAAGGACATCTTAAAAACTGATGTCAAGGCACTTATTGACGAGGAGTTTGATGGCAAAAAAATCAGCGTTGCTGCAAATCTTCCTTATTACATCACAACACCTATAATCACAAAGCTGATTGAGGAAAAGCTTCCTATCAAAAACATTGTTGTTATGGTTCAAAAGGAGGTTGCGGAGCGAATTGCGGCAAAGCCCGGCAAAAAGGATTATGGTGCAATCAGTGTTTTGTGTCAGTACTACACAAACCCACGCCTTGTTACCATCGTTCCAAAGGGCAGCTTCTACCCTGCTCCAAAGGTGGACTCTGCGGTTCTTTGCATGGAGGTTCAGGAAAAGCCGAATGTGGATGTCCTTGACGAGAAGTTGTTCTTTAAAGTTGTAAGGGCAGCATTTTCTCAGCGAAGAAAAACGCTTCTTAATTGCCTCTCATCAGGCTTTTCTTGCGGAAAAGATACCCTTTCCCAACTGCTCATTGAAATAGGCATTGACCCTACCATTCGTGGCGAAAAGCTTGGACTTTCGGAGTTTGCAAAAATCGCAGATGCCCTGAAAACGCAAGGTCTTGCTTAAAAATTGAATTTTATGCTGTAAATCTCGGTATTTACAGCATTTTTTTTGGTCATTTTATGTAAATTTTGAAAAATGTCAAAAAAATAACAGAATAGGTCTTGAATATTTTGCATTTTTGATGTAAAATATAGTAGAATAAGCAAGGAATGGATTTTTCTTGTTTAAATTATATGTATTGGAGGAATTTTAACATGGCAGTTAAAGTTGCAATTAACGGTTTTGGTCGTATCGGTCGTTTGGCATTCCGTCAGATGTTCGGTGCAGAGGGATACGAAGTTGTTGCTATCAACGATTTGACAGATCCAAAAATGCTTGCTAATCTTTTGAAGTATGACACAGCTCAGGGTGGCTACTGTGGTACAATCGGTCAGGGTCTTCACACAGTTGAAGCTGGCGAAGGTTCAATCACAGTTGACGGTAAGAAGATTACAATCTATGCTGAAAAAGATGCAAAAGATCTTCCTTGGGGAGAACTAGGAGTAGATGTTGTTCTTGAATGTACAGGTTTCTACTGCTCAAAAGAAAAGTCACAGGCTCACATTGATGCAGGTGCAAAGAAGGTAGTTATTTCAGCTCCAGCTGGTAACGATCTTCCAACAGTTGTTTTCAGCGTAAACGAGAACATTCTAACAGCTGATGATACAATCATTTCAGCAGCTTCATGTACAACAAACTGCTTAGCTCCTATGGCTAAGGCTCTTAATGATTATGCACCAATCCAGGCTGGTATCATGTCAACAATCCACGCTTACACCGGCGACCAGATGATTCTTGACGGTCCACACAGAAAGGGTGACCTTCGTCGTGCAAGAGCAGGTGCTGCAAACATCGTTCCTAACTCAACAGGTGCTGCAAAGGCTATCGGTCTTGTAATCCCTGAACTTAACGGTAAGCTTATCGGTTCAGCTCAGAGAGTTCCTGTTCCAACAGGTTCAACAACAATCCTAACAGCAGTTGTTAAGGGTACAGATGTTACAAAAGAAGGCATCAACGCAGCTATGAAGGCAGCAGCTTCAGAAAGCTTCGGCTACAATGAAGATGAAATCGTTTCTTCAGATGTTATCGGTATGAGATACGGTTCACTATTTGATGCTACTCAGACAATGGTATCAAAGGTATCTGATGACCTTTACGAAGTTCAGGTTGTTTCTTGGTATGATAACGAAAACTCATACACAAGCCAGATGGTTAGAACAATTAAGTATTTTGCTGAACTTAACTAAGTTAAAATATTAAATCCCTGCAGAGAAATCTTGCAGGGATTTTTTTATGTAATTTGATGACATTGATAATGAAACACTTTGTGTTGTTTATGTAGCATAACTCGCCTTCCCGCCGTCAATACGCAAAGATATTTTCGTGCCGAAGGCACAACTTGCAAAAAGGTGGTAGCGACAGCGAAACCGTAGTGAGTGCGTTTACAAACGAACAGGTAAGCCGAGCATGCCTTTTTGCGAAAACGGAGCAGCAACGGAGCATATTAAAAATGACCACTTACAAAGTGGTCATTTTGAGTGCAGCGTAGTTTGCTGCGACATGGTGCCGCTGGTCGGGGTCGAACCGACACGGTATCACTACCACGAGATTTTGAGTCTCGCACGTCTGCCAATTCCATCACAGCGGCAAATTTAACTGCCTATATATTATATAACACTTTCCTCTCTTTGTCAATCAAAATTTGAAATGGCTGTGCTTTTTTTTATTTATTTCTTTCAACTTGTAACAATTCCGGGCATTAATTTATTAAAAATTATTAAGAATTTTTAAATTTTACATTTTTTATTAAAACTAAAAGCCGCACAACCAAGCCGTTTTTAATTGCGTCCCCGTCCTAAATTTTAAAAAATTGTTAAAAAAGTTTGACAAACCGATTTCTTTGTGCTATAATATTTTCGTAATAATTTAGAAACAATTTTTAGGAGGCTTATAATGAGGAACTTAAAACACACGATAGCTGCCCTTTTTGCAGTATCGTTAGTGGGTTCGCTGGCAGCCCTACAGGCGGCAGACTTTTCAGAAGTTACAGCGAACAAGCTTACTCAGGAAACCAGAGTAATCTCTACCGCTCCTGCAGTTTTACCGGGAGACGGAGAGGGCGAAACAGAAAACTTTGCACTTTTTTCTAATGACTTTTTGAAGTTTGCCGGAAAAGATGCTTATATTTTAACTACTGATGGCGGCAACATTAATCTTCGTGCCGCAGCTGACATTGAAAGTACAATCCTTGATGTTTTGGATGTTGGAACTCCGATTAAAATTTTAAGTTGCGATCGTGATTGGTTCCAGGTTGAAACAGACGGATACAAGGGCTATGTTAAAGCAGAGTTTGTAACACTTGATTACAGTAAGGTAAAGGAAGTGCTTCTTACCTCTGTTATGTACCAGAACGGTACTGTTGATGTGAGTTCTAATGTACATGGCCTGGCTGATTCAAATTCTTTGATTTTAGACCTTGTTGGAGCAGGCTCAAAGGTTATTATTCTTGAAACCACCGATAACGGCTGGCACAAGGTTTACTTTGGTGACAATTACGACATCGGTTATGTTTCAGCCGATAACATTACCATCGGCGATATGGTTAACCGTGCAGAAGTTAACGCAAAAAGAAGTGTTCGAATCTTCTCAGTTGCTAAAAATGCAAAAATTACAACAAAAGAATCTGCCGTTTTAGTTAAGCTTTTGCCAAACGCTGAAAGCGAAACCCTTACTTCCCTTGCAAACGGTGCAAGCTGTAAGATTATAAGCGGTGGTTCAAACTGGACAAAAATTATTGTTCCTGCAACAAATGAAATTGGTTATGTGAAGACCTCTAATGTTAAGCAGATAGCAACCACAAAATCAAGTACAGTTTCAAAATCAGGCAAAGCTGTTAGTACATCTGTTTCATTTGACGGTTCTGCAAGCGGTTCTGCACTTGTTGCACAGGCTTCAAAGTACATTGGAACAAAATATGTTTACGGCGGAACATCTCCGTCAGGATTTGACTGTTCAGGTCTTGTTCAGTATTCACTAAGAAAGCTTGGCGTATCAATCAGCCGTTCATCAAGCTCACAGTATGCTTATGGAACAGCTGTTTCCAAGGCAAATCTTCGCCCGGGAGACCTTGTATTCTTCTCAAGAGGTAAAGGTATTTCTCATGTTGCAATTTATGCCGGAAACGGTCAGGTTATTCACGCACCTCGTACAGGCAAGAGAGTTTGCTATCAGTCACTTGCATCACTTTCAGCATATATGAAGTATGTAGGCGCAAAGCGTATTCTCTAATCAAATAAAAATCCGAACCGTCTCTTTATATAGAGGCGGTTTTTTATTGCACTTTATTTTGTTTTATGGTACAATAAGTCTATAACCCGCATTGGAGGGATGCAATGTTTTCTGAATATATGATAATTTGTATTTTCTATATTCTGGGTATAGCTATTTCCAAAACACTTGACATGTCTGCCACGCTGTTTATATCACTTTTTATATTTTTGCTAGCAATAATTATATCGGTTATAAAACGAAAGCCAAAATGGAGCATTGTCCTTATAGCATTCATTCTTTTGTTTGGCAGTTTTCGTTATTTTGATGAGTCACAAAACAAGCTCATTTATAAATTTCCCGAAAAATATGTGACAGTATCTGGAGTTATATATTCTTCTCCCGATAAAACTGATAACGATTACAACCGATATGTCCTTAAACTAAACACAGTGGCATATCAAAATGAAACAGTTAAAACAAGCCAGAAGATACTTTTAAACACCAAGGAAGACTTTCATTTTGGTGCAAAGGTTACCGCATCAGGTTTTCTTCGCGAAATAGACGGAATAAACAATGAAAATGAGTTTGACTTTTCTCTGTACTATAAGGGCAAAGGTATTCTGGCACGGCTTACAGCCTATGAAATACACCAGACAGGTATAGCTTTTTCGCTACTACCCGAGTTTTTAGCAGGGAAAGTGCGCGACCTTGCTGATGGCATTATAAATTGTCATTTTAGCGGCGTTAACTCCGCATTTTTAAAGGCCATTGTTACGGGAAATAAGGGCGGTTTTTCACAGGACTACCTTGATATACTTATTAAAACAGGAATCTACCGTTCACTTTACATTCCGTTTATACATATTTCCCTGATATTCTTAATTGCAGGAATTTTTCCTTTTGGCAGAAAGCATCGGGACACCCTGGTTATAGTGCTGGTTTTCTTGTATGCACTTTTTAACAGCACATCTCCGACCATAATAAAAGCCGCAATGCTATGCGCATTTATGCTTTTGCGAAAGCAAATTTTCGGGTTTGCAAATAAGCTTGATATGCTATCCAAGATTGTGCTTGCTATAACAATTGTTGACCCGCTTTTGTGCTTCAACTCAGGATTTATAATGTCTTGCACCTCATCGGTGCTTGTTTGTATTTCCTATACACCTTTATACGAAAGATTTTATCGTATTTTAAACAAACACAGTATTCCTTATAAAAAGCACCTTGCAAACCTTTTAACACTATGGGTGATATTTGTTATCGGCACACTACCGATTTCCACATACTTGTTCAGCGGTATTTCAATTTATGCTACATTATTTACAGCATTTCTTTCACCTGTTATAATGTTTGTACTTATAGTGTCACCATTTATGCTTTTGTCCCTTGGGATTTTTGGTGCATCTCCTGTGCTATATCCCATAACAAACAACATTCTGACATTTATATCATATTTGCCGAATCTTGCAGAAAAGCTGCCTGCATACTACATAACGGCAAGAACTCCGCTGCTTTGGGAAATAGTGGCATTTTACCTATTATGGTGGGTGTTTATAAGAATTCTCAAATTCAGATTCAAGACACCAAAAACCGCTGTAATCCTTACTGTGGCATTGGGAATGATGTTCTCATCCATAATTACTTATGACTACAACACACTTTTTATATACTTTGTAAATGTAGGTCAGGGTGACGGTGCTGTTTTGCACACTTCCCGCGGAGAAACGGTACTTATTGACGGTGGC
>JAZNWI010000259.1:0-50242 GCA_045593305.1 Clostridia bacterium
GAGTTAAGAAAATTGGAGAATTCCAATATACGAAAATCAAAAATTAACTGCTAAATTTTCAAAAATATCACCTGTCAAAAATGAAATTAGAAGCTAATCACTTTTGTTTTACATATAAATATAACTTTACCTGAAGCAAAATAATTTTACATATGCGAAAAAACATTCAATCTGAGGAAAAATTTTTGTCACCTAAGATATGTGCTAAAAAATTCTGAGGTTCAAAAAAGAAAACTGAGATATTTTTAATGTTTCTATCGCAAATTTTATAAGTTATGCGATTTTAGTTTCTCCTTTCGCTGTATTCTTTTGAGTTGCGTTAGCCTGTCGAGCAATTTTGAATCCCTCGAAGGCTTTAGCATTGTTTGCTATGTAGTTTTTGATATCTTCTACTAAGATGCCGTCGGCAAAACTTGCAAAAGTATCCTTGTCAAAATTCAAATTGCTCATCAGTTCACCTCCTTTCGTGATTATCATAGCACAGGAGGTTATAGTTGTCAGTGTAATCTGGTGAGAGTATTACAATACACTTTTGGGTTGACAAAACCAGTGTATTGTGATACACTTAGTTGTAGCGTATGGAAAGGAGAACAGATATGACAAAAGATAATATTAATATCCAAGAAAAATTTACTGCAGATAATAAAAATCTTTTTTCAAAAGCCTTTTTGAAAAACCTAAGAGCGCTTATGGCAGAACATAATTATACTCAAGAAAGTTTAGCTGCAGAAGCGGAACTTGATGTGAATACGATAAAAAACTTCTCCAGGAAAGGTAAAAATGTATTGCCGGACTATGTTACTTTATCGTCTATAGCAAACGTTTTTGGTGTGTCAACAGACTATTTATGTGGAAATGAAGAAAACACCCCACTCAGATTAAAAATTGGCTATTTTAGAGATTTCATACGCAAAGCAAACATTTTAGGTCTTAATATTGAAGTTTTAGACGACAAGGTGTGCTTTTCTACTAGCAATTCTGAATTAATAAATGCATTTGAATTAGCTTTAGATGATGATTTTGAAAATGACAAGTTGTTATTTGAGTTATTGGGAGATAAATTGTATTCGGCTTTAGAATACACAGAATTAAAAAAGAATTTTTATTTATATGGACATCTTATTGAGATTGATGATGATGACGTATATATCATTGATGAATATATAGAAATCCTAAACAAAACGATTCAGCAATATGAAAAAGTAATTAAATTTGATGGAGACTATCAAGAAAAAAAAGATGAATGGGAAAAGACAAAAGGAAATCCTAAAAAACATATATCAGATATATATTTTGATTTGTTTTATAAAAGAAAAGGGTGATTGAAATGAAATATGGTGTTATTTATGCTCGCTACAGTAGCCACTCACAAAACGAACAAACTATTGAAACGCAAATTGATGAATGTCAAAAGTATGCAAGGAAAAATGGTATAGCTATAGTTGGCACATATATTGATAAGGCTTTAACAGCAACAAAAGACAAGAGAACAAATTTTTTGAGGCTTATTCGAGATAGCAAAAAACAAACCCCAAGATTTGATTATGTAATCTGCTATAAATTTGATCGTTACGCAAGAAACGCAGGCGATGATTTTAAATACAGAGGAATTCTTGCGGAAAACAACGTTGAGATATTGTCTGTAATGGAACAACTTCCAGATGGAGCCTCCGGAAAATTTTTGCGAAATGTCATAGCAGCTTACAATGGTTTCTATTCTGATAACTTATCAGAAAACATAATGCTTGGAATGGCAAAAAATGCGGAAAAACATTATACAACAGGTAGTTTGCCGTTAGGATTAAAATCCAAAAACAAGGAAATAGTGATTGATGAAAAACAAGCAGAAGCTGTTAAATTTATTTTTAAAAGTTATTTAGAAGATAAGACAAATGTAGAAATTGCCAACACTTTAAATAGTAGGGGCTACAAAACTAAGCAAGGTGGAGAATTCAACAAGAATTCCTTTCATACAATTCTGAGAAACAAGAGATATATAGGAACATATACATTCAAGGGCGATGAAGACCCTGAGTCTATACCTCGCATACTAGATGACGATACATTTTATAAGGTGCAAGAAAAACTTGCTAAAAATGGAAAAATCCCCGCCAAATCAAAAGCAGGGGATAAAGTAGAGTATCTATTAACAGGTTATTTAAAATGCGGAAAGTGTAAAAAACTAATGACCGCATACGGCGGAACATCTAAAACAGGTAAAATGCACAGATACTACAGATGTAACGGCGTTAAAGAAAAAATGTGTGACAAAAAGAATGCTAAAAAAGAGTGGATTGAAGATTTTGTAGTCGCTCAATGCCGTAATATATTGACGGACGATAACATTAAGAAGATTGCAGAAGAAGTTATAAAAGCCACTAATGCCGGTAATATCGAATTAATAAACTCTTTGAACAAACAACTGAAAAAAGAAGAAAAAATCAAAAACAACCTTTTTGACACTTTAAAGTTGTGCGAAGATGATGATATCCGCAGAGAAATAATTACAGAAATAAGTCAATCAAACAAAAATATAGAAGATTTTAGAGAAAGACTTGAAAAAGAAAAGAATAATACATTTGATTTAACAGAAGAAGAAATTATATTTTTCTTAAATGGATTAAGAGACGGAGACGTTAATGACATTCAATACCGCCGACTTCTTATACATGTATTTGTACATGAGATATACTTATATGATGATAAAATAAAAATTTTCTTCAATACAAGCAATATTCCAACAGAAGTCGATGTCAGCTTTGTTGATGAAATTGGCGAAACAAAGGGCATTCAAGGGTGTTCAACTATGACAAAAACAGCTCCACCATTCATTTTCACGGAAAATGTGAAATTAGAAAAATACGCCTTATAGCAAGGTTTGCCTTGCCATAAGGTGTATTTTTTCGTTTAAGCCAGTATCGGCAAAAATCGTAAACTTTTTGAATTTTTGTAAAATTACAAGTCGGGGACGGCGAGGATATCGAGGCTAAAATAGGTGCGAGTCTATTTTGGGCAGTACCGTAAAACTTTTTTTGTGAAAAAAATTGAGCAGTAGGTTAGCAAGGATAGCCTTGGGGAAATAGGTGTAAGTGGATTTAAGGCTCAATATCCATAAAATGGTGTGCGGAAATGGAGTGTAGAGGTGTGCGAGAGTATGCAGAAATTTTGTTGAAAAAGATTAGAATCGAGTGTATAATAAAATAGCAAGTACAAAAGAAATGTGAAAAAGTGGAATACCCCAGTTGCACATAAAGTGACAGATAATGTACATTCCCAATTGCTTGTGATGTCGCTATACAGAAAAAAGGAAAGTCTTTATTAAGAAAGTTAACCTTAAAACTGATTGTGTTGAATCGGTGTTAAAACGATGCAAGCCTTTTCGGAAGAACCTTTTGTCACTTCTACGGAAAAACACACATATCAAGCGATGTGTTGTAGCCGAAATGAAGTGGATATGATTAAGGAGGTAGATTTAAATGGCAAAAAAAGAAGTTAAAACAGACTTATGGGTTGCACGACAACTTGATGATTGTAAAATAAAGTATGATGCCCAAGGCAGCGATGTCAAAGAACTCAGCGAGGCTTTGCAAACTGCGTCAAAGAGAGGCACTGGTAATGTCGGTTACCCGGAATTTGTTTCTGTGGTTAAGGATTTTATTATCGTAATTGAAGATAAGGCTGATTTATCTAAACATATAAAATTAACGGACACTGGTGTCATTTCAACAGCTCAAAAAGACATTGCCGACTTTGCTGTAAACGGAGCATATTTCTATGCGAAACATATTGCACAGAATAGTTCTTTTAGAAAAGTTTTTGCAATAGGCGTTTCAGGCGATGAAAAGCATCATAAAATTACACCTCTATATGTGGATGATCGTGAAGGTTATAAAAAATTACCAGACATTGAATCGTTTACTTCTTTTTCTACTGATAATATTGAGGAATATTACACTCGATACGTTTTAAACGAAAAAACAGATGTTGAAAAGACAACAGAAGAAATATTAAAAGATGCTGCTGAATTGCATGAATATTTACGTACATATGGCTCGTTAAAAGATCAAGATAAACCATTAGTAGTTTCTGGTATTTTATTGGCATTGGATGACAAATTTTTCAAAGTGGATGATTTGTTAGGAGACGAAACAACAACCGATGGACAGTTGATTTATGACGCAATAAAGCGTCGCCTTAAAGCATCCAATGTTGGTCCGGATGCAAAAAGGGATAAATTGATGAGTGAATTCTCAATTATAAAAACAAGTGCTCGTTTAAATGAAGTAGATAGCAGACTTGAAAAAACCCCTCTCAAATTTTATACCGAATTTTTAAAGAAAAATGTTTTTGATAATATTAAATATCATAGTTCAAGCGAAGATTTCATAGGGAGATTTTACGGTGAATTTATGAGTTATTCCGGTGGTGATGGACAAACATTGGGAATTGTTCTAACCCCACGGCACATTTGTGATCTGTTTTGCGATTTGTTGAACATTCAGACGGATGATATTGTACTTGATCCCTGCTGTGGGACTGCTGGATTTCTCGTTGCCGCAATGCACCATATGCTTGAAAAAGCAGGTAATGATCAAACCAAGCGTAAAAACATTAAAAAGAAGCAACTTCACGGTTTTGAACTCCAAAGCAATATGTTTGCTATTGCCGCTACAAATATGATTTTACGAGATGATGGAAATAGCAACATTAAATGCGAGGATTTTCTTCGCCAAAACTCAGCCGAAGTGCAATTAAAAAGTGCTACTGTGGGTATGATGAATCCACCATATTCCCAAGGAACAAAAGCTGATCCTTCACAATATGAACTTTCTTTTGTTGAACACTTGTTGGATTCTTTGACAGAAGGAGCAAGGGCAGCGGTAATTGTTCCGCAATCGTCAATGACGGGAAAAACAAAGGATGAACAAGCTTTTAAAGAAAACATTATGAAGCATCACACTCTCGAAGGGGTTATCACTTGTAATACCGATACCTTCTATGGGGTAGGAACTAATCCTGTTATTGCTGTTTTTACAGCACACGAACCTCATCCAGAAGATAAGGTTTGTAAATTTATTGACTTTAGAAAAGATGGTTACGAAGTTAGAGCCCATGTCGGACTTGTAGAAGGGGATTCCGCCAAAGACAAGCGGCAACATCTATTGGATGTTTGGAATGGTCGTGCTGAAGCACCATCAAAGTTCTGCGTAAAATCCACAGTAAAAGCTGAAGATGAATGGCTTCATTCATTCTTCTACTTCAATGATGTGATTCCAACTGATGAAGATTTTGAAAAAGCTATCGGAGATTATTTAACTTTCGAATTTTCTATGGTTATGCAAAACAGAGAATATTTATTTGGAGGCAATGACAACCGTGAAAAGGATTGATGAAAAAGATTGGGATGCGTTCACAGTTGAAAATCTTTTTGATGAAATAAAAGCAACTAAAGGGCAAACAACTGGTCAACTTGTCAAGGGTGATGATGTCCCATACATAGCAGCTGCAAAAACGAATAATGGTTTTGCCTCTATGTGTAGTGCAAAGGAGTATCCAGAATGGGTTTCCAATGGGAACACTATTGTTTTTGTTCAATTAGGTGATGGTGCTGCAGGCTTGGCGTATTATATACCTATGGATTTCATCGGTATGAATGGTAAAACATCAAGCGGATATAATGCTGAACTTTCAGAAAATAGTGGTGTTTTTATTGCAAGGTGTCTTAGTTCAAACAAAGCAATTTTTTCACACGGACACAGTTGGACAGGTCGTCGGCTCCTAAGCACTAAGACAATGTTACCCATAAATGATAAGGGAAAACCTGATTATGACTATATGTCAGAATACACTCAGCAAAAAAGACAATCCTTGTTGATAAAGTATCAAGCATACGCGAGAAAAAGAGTAGTTGAGTTAGGTGAAAACGGTGAAACTCCTAAAATGAACCAAAAGAATTGGGGTGCCTTTTTAATTTCTGATATTTTTGTTGTTCTCCCTGGTAAAAGGCTTGTAGCTGCAGACTCAACGCCCGGCGATCGTCCGTTTATTGGTGCGTTAGATAACAGCAATGGTGTTGCTCGTTTTGTAAGTGATACAAATGCTTCCTTGGATAAAAATGTGCTTGGTGTTAATTACAATGGAAATGGTATGGTAATTGGCTTTTACCATCCGTATGAGTGCATCTTTTCGGACGATGTTAAACGATTCCATTTGAAACACTATGAGGATAATGAGTTTGTCCTATTGTTTATGAAAGTGGCGATTCTACAGCAAAAAAGTAAATTTGGATATCTGTATAAATTTAATGCTAAACGTATGGAAAACACCCGAATTATGCTTCCTGTTACCGATGATGGAGAGCCTGATTACGAGTATATGGAACAGTATGCCAAAAACATGATGGTTAAGAAGTACAAACAATACCTTGCTTTTCTTGACACTAAAGAAAAGCATAATAGATAGTATAGGATAGGAGAAATCATGAAGATTACTAAATTTGAAATCAATCATTTTAGAGCATTAGAAAACTTTGTTTTAACAATAGAGGAAGATCTGTCTGTTATTATTGGTAAAAATAATACCGGCAAAACATCGTTGCTTAGTATTTTAGACAGATTTTTAGGTGAATCTAAATCCTCATTTGAATTTCATGATTTCAACAAGAAATATCTTGCAAGCAATTTCCCATTTAACAAAGAGGGGACTATTTCTGCAGAAGAATATGATCCGTTTTATATTTCATTAACTGTGCACATTGAATATGATGAAACAGATTATATTGGAAATTTAGCCAAACTATTTATGTCATTGGATCCCCAAGATAAAACTGCAATCATCAAATTTGAATATGTAATGACGTATGAGTTGTATTTAAGTGCAGTGAAAGATTATGCTACATACTGTAGTAAAGCCGGCAAAAAGAAACGTACTATTCGTGAGTATATAGAAAGAAACCATTCTAAATATTTTAAACAGATTATAAAAAGTGTTAATCCGAATGATACAAACGAATATGTCGAAATAAAAGAAAAAAGTGATATTCAGCGAATCATTAACTTTAAATACATCAAAGCTATTCGTGATGTAAGCAATTTGGATGAAGCGAAAGCGAAAAGTCAGACTTTATCTAAATTAGCGGTTAAATATTGCGAAGCAAGACGTCAGGAAACACTTGACGAAAGCTTGCTTGATGATGTTCTGAAAGAATCAGATATAAAATTAGACCAAAGTTATAAAAAAATATTCAAAGATGTGATAACAGACATTGAACGCTTTTCTTACGGAAAAGGAGAAGCGAAAATATCTGTAAAATCTATGCTGAGCGCATCTACTTTGATAAAAGAAAATGCAAATGTAGTATACAGTAAGGAAACTGAATTTCTGCCGGAAGAGTACAATGGATTGGGGTATATGAATCTTTTTGCAATGATATTCTACATAAACATTCAAATTGATGAATTTAGAAAGATTACAAAGAGCAATCAAGTTCCATCTGATATAAATTTACTATATATTGAAGAACCGGAGGCACATACTCACCCACAGATGCAGTATGTGTTCATAAAGAATATACAAGCTAAACTACAGGAAGGGCGCAAAGGAAAAGAAGGTGAAGAAGAAATTAACCTTCAAATGATTTTATCATCACATTCGTCACATATTGTATCACAGAGCGACTTTGAGAAAATAAAGTTCTTCTATCGAGAAAATGATGCTATATATTCAAAAAATCTGTCCGATCTAAAAACAGAAATGACTGGCACAGGAGAAGATGGTGAAAGTCGCTTTAGATTTTTGAAGCAATATTTAACTTTGGAGCGTTCTGAATTGTTCTTTGCTGATAAGGTTATTTTTGTTGAGGGTGATACAGAAAGAATATTAATAAATGCAATGATGCTAAAAACAGATATTGCCAACAAGGATGTAAGGGGTTATACTCCCTTAATGTCTCAAAATATATCTGTTGTTGAAGTTGGTGCATATTCTCATGTGTTTGATGAATTTATCAGCTATTTAGGGATCAAAGCATTAATAATAACTGATATAGATTCAACACAAGGAAAAGTTTCTTCTGATGGAAAGACATATTACAAAGCCTGCAAAGTATCTTCCGGGGAAAGAACTAGCAACGCATCTTTAATTCATTACTTTAATAATTTGCCATTTGGGGAATTAAAAGCATTGAAGAAATCAGATAAGGTTTTGTCAAAGAATAAAGAAGGAAAATGGGAATCTGACTCGAATGGTTTGGTTAGAATTGCTTATCAAACAATGCAAAATCGCTACCATGCAAGAAGCTTTGAAGATGCTTTTATTAGTTGCAATTATGAATTTATTAGGCAGAACAAAGATGATTTTAAAGGATTGAAAAATCGAAGTAAAATCAAAGACGGTAAGGTGTCCTACTATGATATAGCGGATAAATGTGTTGACAAGAAAAGTGCTTTCGCTACTGATATTCTGTATTTCAGCAATGATGATTATTCGAATTGGATAATACCTGAATATATTAAGGAGGGGTTGGAATGGCTGGCGAAATAAATTCCCACCTTGATAAAATTTACGAAAAAATTGACGACCATAAAAACTTTGTTGTCAATGGGGGTGCCGGTAGTGGAAAAACATATGCACTGATTCAATCCCTGAAACACATATTTTCAAACAATCCAAAAGCTAGAGTTGCGTGCATCACGTACACTAATGTAGCAGTCAATGAAATAAGGGAAAGAGTTCCCTTTGAAGGCTTATTTGTCGATACTATACACAACTTTGTTTGGGAACTAATCAAGAATTATAAAGCTAACCTGATTTCTGCTATCGTTGCCCTAGTCTCAAGTGAAAAAGAGGCAAGAGGAACTGGTATTAGGTATTCAGGAGAACAAGAAATCACATACGATAATTACCATCCTGAAACCGTCGAATATAAAGAATACTTAAAAGTAGAAGATGGCGTTATTTCTCACGATGAAGTTTTGAAATTGGGACATTTTCTATTTTCAAAATATCCGCTAATAAATAAAATTTTAGCAGACAAGTATGATTATATTTTCGTGGACGAATATCAAGATACTAGTATTTTGATAATTTCTTTGTTGTTAGAAACTTTTATCAGCAACAATCCTAGAACACTAATTGCGTTGTTTGGAGATCCGATGCAATCGATATATGGAACTGGCATTGGAGATGTACAAAAATATATTAATAATGGTGTATTAGATGAGGTTATAATTGAAGGTAATCGCCGCTGTTCTGAAGAAGTAATCAAACTATTAAATAGAGTGAGGACCGATATCACGCAAAAACCTGAAAATTCAAATTTAACAGGTAGTGTTGCATTTCTATATTCTTATGATAGCACGGATATTGATATTATAAAACAACATCCGATATTTGAAACATGGAATTTTGATGATTCTGAAAATACAAAGGAATTGTATTTGACCCATCGTTTAATATCACATAGGTACAATTTTCAATCATTTCTGTCCGTCTACACAAACACAGATAGAATTTTGGGAGACTCTCCCGATAAACTGATTTCTCATTTGTTGAAACTCCAAGAAATGATCCGATTGTATGAAACGAAGAAATATTATGAATTTATAAAAGCAACCGATTACAAGATATTCCATCACAAAGACAAACAGGATCTTTATGATAAAATTCAAATGCTTTCCGAAATGAAAGAGTCAACTATTCAGGAAATAGTTCAATTTGCGCATGATTCAAAAATTTGTCTTATTGATGATAAACTCAAACAGTTTGCTATTGATCACGAAGAACTCTACACCCAAGTTATGAGTATTAAATATGGTGAACTTGTTAATCTGTATGAATACATTAACAAACATTCACCATATTCTACCCAGCACGGTATTAAAGGTGCTGAATTTAATGATGTGTTTGTAATACTGGACAATGGAAATTGGAATAATTATAATTATGAACAATTGCTTGGAACGGTGAGAAACCAGAATATATATAATCGAACCCACAAGTTGTTTTATGTCAGTTGTTCTAGAGCCAAAAGAAACTTGGTTGTTTATTGCCCCAACTTTAATGAAAGTATGAGGGCGAAGACTGAAGAGTGGTTTAGTAAAGAAAATATGATTATGATACAATAAAACATAAAATAATGTTATCTGCTACACGTTACATAAAGCCTAAAACATCATTATTTGTCACCTTAAAAACAAGCTTAATTTATCCCCGAATAACGTTATTTGCACCATTTGTTTTGAGCTGGTATCGACATAAGCGAAGCGGTTATAACACAGTAGGTGACATAGTCGATAAGACTAAGAAGGAGTTTAGAAAATGTAAAAACTTGGGTGAAAAGAGCTGCAATGAAGTAGTGGCAAATTTAGAGAAATTAGGTTTGAATTTCCGTAAGAAATAACCGTCCCCAAACGAACAAAAAATTAAAGAATAAGAAGCAAGCATATTCGCGAGAAACGCTTGCTTCTTATTCTTCCTAAAATGGAAATAAAACTTCTTTTCTTAACACAAGTGTATATGTATATACCTAAAAAGTGCGTATTTGCGTGAAAACGACCGAGTTATAAGGGTAAACGTGCGCATTTTTTGCGTATTTTCTGCGTATTTCTTGCGCGCAAATCAAAAAAAGATGGCATTAAGCCACCTTTCCGAATTCGTATATCTCTTGCCTTCGTACGTTATATGTAGTATCAAGAGAAGAATACATATCAAGCCCGGTTTTGAAAGTTATATCAACTGTATAACAACCTACATCTATTCTGTCTATTAAACTGCAGATAAATGTCTTATACATAGGTGCAAGGGGAGAGCCTTTAACTTCTGCATAGTCTGAAAGGATAAGGTCTATGTCAAGATAGGAAGCGGTATTGGAAACCGCTATATTTGTGATAGTATCTTGAAGCTCGGTTTTTCTTTCTTCAAGCTCTTTGAGTCTTTCAAGCAAAGTATCAGACATTAAACCTTGTGCTACTGCATCGGCTACATTTTGGAGAGCAGCTTCCGTTTCTTGAAGTTCTCGTTCAAGGATTACCATGCTGTTTGTCTTAGGTGCTTTGGAAGCATATTTTTTTATCTCCTTAGAAATTTTCTTTAAGGCAGAAGGGTTAAGGAAGGTATCTTCCAATAGCTTGATAACATAGCGTTCAAGATAAACTTTGTTAATCTCCTTGTTAGAACAGTTATGGCGATTAGAAGGGCATCTATAGGTAATGTAGGGGAGCTTACTTCTTCCGCAGTTACGGTAATTGCCTGTCATACAATGCCCACATTCTTTGCAGAAAACTTTCCCTGACAGCAGATAGTTGTGTTTTGCATTATGCCTTGCTCCTTTATGCTTATTGTCAGTCATTCGTGCCTGAACCTTTTCATAGGTCTCTTTTGTGACTATCTGAGGACAACCTCCTTCTATGGCGATAATCTCAGATTCATCCTTGTAGGAATGAGTATTGCGTGTTCCGGCAAAACTCTTAGCAGAGCTACGATTGAACACATATAAGCCTTGATACTTAGGATTGGTCAATATACTGTAAAGACTTGTTTTGGTGAACGGAACACCTTTCTTTGTTCTGCAGTCACGATTATGTAATTCTTTAAGTATGGGTTGGTAGCCGTAGCCCTGGCTATACATATCGAAGATTAGCCTTACAGTTTCAGCCTCAACAGGGTTAATGACAAGCTTTCTTGTTTCGGCATCAACATCATAACCTAATGGAGGTTTGCCACCTGTATGCTTGCATTGATAGGCAGTTTCCTTCATACCTTTCATTGTTTCTCGCGATAGGTTCTTTGAATAATACTCGCTCATACCTTCAAGCAATGCTTCAAGTATTACAGACTCAGGAGAATCATCAAGGTTTTCGAGAACACTAAAAACTGAAACACCATTTTTCTTTAACTCTCGCTTATATATAGCAGAGTCATAACGATTACGTGCAAATCTGTCTAACTTATGTACAAGAACAATGTTAAAAACACGAGTTGCGCTATCTGCTATCATTTGCTGAAAAGATGGACGACGGTCTGTTGTAGCAGTCTTAGCTTCGTCAATATAGGTTTCTACAATTTCATAATTATGTTGCTTACAATAGGCTGTCATAGCTCGTATCTGTGCATCAATACTTTCGCTCCTTTGATTATCGGAAGAGAAGCGAGCATATAATGCAACTTTATTATTAGTACGGATCATAGGCTTTTCTCAGCCTCCTTATAGTTTTTTCTGCGTTCCTACCATTGGTAGGGACGCTTTTTACATTTCTAGCCGTTTAAGAAACCATGAGGATCTGACTGAAGGGCAGAGGGGGTGAATCTGTTCTTTGAAGCCATCGGTTATCACATGGAGCTTGTCTTTGTGCTTTTCAAGAAGTGATATAACGGCTATGGCTCTATCTGCTATACGCTGATTAGTATCCTGAGATTTGCCCCATGCAAGGATAACACACTCACATTCTTCTGCTGCTTTCTTGATGTAAGTGTCATTCTCCGGAGCGTTAAGGTCTTCATCACTATTCCATCTGAAGTTAAGTTTGGGTGTAAGAAGACTAAAGAGATTTACAATCTCAACACCACCAAAGGATTCGAGCCTTGCTATGTTATTGACTACTAATGCTGTTGTAGTATCGGTAATAATGTTGTCTGCCATACAGGGGTTGAGCATCACTACGCAAGCTAAGGGTTTGTCCTTGTTCCACACACGCTTCCATAAAAAGCGGTGAGTTCTGTCCTCGTTAAAAACGGATTCGCATTTAATTGTGTCTTTTTCTGTTGTCATGGTTAATCGTCCTCCCATCTTTCTATTTCGACTTCTACAAAGTCATCACCTGTTAAAAGAATTTCGTTGTTCATATACATTTCTCTTACCTTATCTTCTGCATCACAAGCGTTCTCAGCTTCGATTTCAATTATTTTTTCATAGACCTTGGTTACTATTACCTTATACTTCATGCGGTCAACTTTCCTC
This sequence comes from Clostridia bacterium, assembly GCA_045593305.1. Classification (GTDB taxonomy): domain Bacteria; phylum Bacillota; class Clostridia; order UBA1381; family UBA1381; genus UBA1738. Next base: position 12,956 of record JAZNWI010000259.1, read on the forward strand.
CCAAATTTCAAACTCTGTGCAAACATAGTCTTCATCGGTGAGGACTATATCGCAATTCTTGTACATCTGCTTAACCTTGGTTATTGCATCATCATCTGTTTCTGCACAAATGGTAACAATGCGTTCCAATGTCTCTGTAATTATTACTTGCTTCTTCATTATTGCCTCCTAATCAATAAAGTAAAATCCAACAGGGATGTCTGAAGATATATCCGAATTCTTAATCAAAGGATAATTATTAGACTGCAAAAGAGCGTCAAATTCCTTTTCTGTCATGTCGGTTATATACTGGGTGACAAACTCCTGATTATCTTCTTCCCATTTTGATATTCCATAAAGGATGGCTTCATCTAAAGGGGAAGAGAGACCTGTATATTCAAGCCAACGATAGGGCTTTGTATCATCATCTGTAATGTATCCATAACCTAAATAGTGTACATACTTAATGCCGCTATGCTCTTCTATGGATATAAGTGTCTTATCACTCATCATTTGCCTCCACGCTGAATTCAACCTTTCTGTTACACATCTTGATACTTTCGTCAATGAAAAACTGTTCACTTGCTTTTTTCATAGCTTCGTTTTCGTCTTCGGCATCAAGATATATGTATGACCATATTGTTTCTTCGACCTTAATTCCATATCTCATAAGTCACACTCCTTGCATAACTTTTTAAACTCATCAGGTGCATCCTCTTCGTGCATGACTACCACTACGCCATACTCACAGCTTGTAAGGTAAAGGATAGTGTATATGTAAGGCGTGGTAAAAGAACGCTCGATGAATTCTAATGGATGCTTGGTATAGTCAAATTTGGCTTTGACCTCGTCAATGCTTGTTCCGGGTTCTGCGTAGAGGACATAGCCTCCATAGTCTTTGTCAATATCTCTGTCTTCTCCGTATTCCTGGGTAAGGACATTTGCAAACTCGAAGATTATCTTTCTTGCCTCCTTATCTATATTGGGGATGGAATTAAGGTCCTTGACTGAACCGATTTTGTGTATCAAAACAAACCCTCCTCAAAACTGATGAATTCTGCCATTATTGTGCTTTCGACCTCGTCAGGTGATATATTAGGAATTTCTTTGAAGTATTCCATATAGTATTCTGTGGATTCTTCGGAAAGTGATGTTAATACACCATGTTCATTTTCCCCGGCAATGTAGAATACACCACAAAGGATATCCTTGCCAAGCCGTCTGTTGGGCTGTAAACCTATAAGCTTACCTTCTTCATTCAGAAGGAGACATTCGCCTACATCAAGGCTTACAATCTCGATAAGACCTACATGGTCAGCTCCGATAGATACCGCTTCCTGTAAGCTTCGTAAGTCATTCTTGATTAAGCATACTTCGGGTGTTTTACCTGGTTCTACCCTTACAACTTTGATTTCATTCTGTTTCATTTCTAAAACCTCCAAAAAATAAAATTACCTATAATAGCACGTGGCTATTATAGGTATCAAAGTAATAATATATATTTATAATTTGCTTTGTTACGAAAGGGGAAACATCTCCCTATCGGGATCGTTAAGGATATCCTCGAATAGTTGCCTGTCAACGTAGATACGATTGCCCAGGACCTTTATGGGCATATACATCTTAACAAATGCCCTTATTTTCTTTTTGCTTATAGGTAAGTATTCCTTTTGAATGTCATCAATACTGATGAATCTTCTTGTTGTAATTTCTATCTCATTCGCCCTCCTTTAGGTTTTGATTCTTTTTTTCTCCGCTTGGGGAGTTCTGCCGCTTCACTATCATAAACCTTACCATCAAACAGCCTGAAAGTAGTTATGGTCTTTCCATAATCCTTAAGCCCTTCTATTTTTGACAATTCTCTACCTAACAGAACCGCCTCACGTTGTGTTAAAGGGTCTGTTGAGAAATACTCCTTAAAGACTTTTAGATTCTTTTTTGGTGCTATTTTATTGACCGCATTGATGATATCGTCCTCAAAACGAGTGAGGTCTATATCGCTATGTTCGAGATTAACTAATCGGCATTTACGCCTTGGATGTGCCATTATTATCACTCCTTATATTATTGTTGTATTTTTAATTATGTCTATTGAACAATAAGTCCGTTTAATTATTTGTTAGTATTTTTCGGGCTGTTTGGGGTGGATTGGGGTTGAAAATATTAAAACAAAGGAGTATGATGGGGACAAGAAAGGAGTGGTAATATGGAAGAATATTTTTCTATATATGATCTTGCTGGCAGAATATCAACGTATGGGGATCAAAGAAGTGTTGCGAGGGCTATTAACAGATATGTCGCAGATTGCTTTGATGCTTTAGGCGTTAAGATAGGAGCTTTTAAGAAAATTGGAGGGAAACGGTCAAATGAAGCATATAAAATAAGCGAAGATTTAGCTATTCAAATTATTGAAATGGTAACCTCACAAGAAGGACTCCCTTCGAAAGGGCATATTGTTGATAGTATAGAAGGACTTACGCCATTTAATGATCCAACCATGAAAAATGTATGTTTTACAGTGCAGCAAATAATAAAGGCTAATTTTGATGATGAATTATACGAGAAGAAAAAGGCTATTCTTCGAGAAAACATTACAAGAGTACAAAAACTGTGTAATCAAAACTATAATGGATGGAGACGGGCGGCTTCGGATGTTGGGAAGTGTCTCTTTTGCATTTTCGGGGTGGATGTTCTCAACGAAGAAACCCTGTCTGTATACTTAGAAGAAATTAGAATTTGCTATAAAGAGTTCGTTTGTGGTACTGGAGAACAGCTGAGGAAAGAAGATATTAAACTTTTGAACTTTTTGCGTATTGAAAATTTTTTAGAAACTATGGTAAGAGAATTGGAAATCGCCGTAAAAACAACATATATAACTGAATAATACACCTTAAATAAGGCATTGTTATTGGACAAAAAAGGGGCGTTTGCTGTCCATGACAATGCCTTATTTTTGTATTAAAATAGAAGTGGAAAGGGAAGAAACCCCTTTGCTTGTAGCATGCATGCGAGCTTTGTTGCTCATTCGCAACAAAGTAAGTTGATACAATGGTGGCTAACAGTGTGACATGCGCAGTCAGACTGCCGGATGTGGTGAAAGGAGGTGAGATAGATGGCAAAGTTTTTAAAATTTATAGATTACACTTTAAAGCATGAACTTGAGCAAGGTGTTGAATACCGTGTAAGTATATGCAAGGCTGAGTTTTCAACTGTTGAAAATAAGGTTCAGATTGTGGTAGAGGTTAAGGCTGAAAGTGGCGATAAAGATTATCTTTTTGAAGAGTTTTCAGTAAACTCTATGGAATTCAAAGAGCTTCTTGAGAATATTTATCCTCTTGAGTTCGGCAACAATATCCTTGAAGTGAATCTTTCTGATTTTGAAGTTCTTAGCGGTACTGGCTATGTAGTGCTCGAAGATGGCAAGGCACATATTGACTGGGGCACCTTCAGCGCAGACATAACTGCTTGCAGTGGAACTTTTTCTCTCTATGAGGAAATTAATTAAAACAATTAACTCAGTAAGCTCCTACGGGAGCTTGCTGAGAAAAATATAAAAAGGTAGGTAAATTATAATGGCTTTTAAGATTAATCGCACCAAGGGTGCATTTAGTCAGAAAACAACAGTAAACAAGAAGGCTCAGCCAGGTGTATATAACAGTAGAATTGACAAAATTGTTGCAACTCCGGGCTATCCTATGGATGTATCATTCGATGTTTGGTATAAACTCACGAACCGTGAAACCAGTGAAGTGTTTGACTTCAAGGAACGTTACGTAAACTCCGATGAAAATCCCAGAACAGCAGAATTCATCGATGTTTTGGAAGGCTATGGTATAGAAGTAAATGACTTTGAAAATCTCATCGGTGTTGAAGAAATGGTGACTCTCGATTGGGAAATTGTGGGTGGTAATCCTTACGTTAACATCGTTGACAGACGCTCCCCTGCAGACGAGGAGTGAAATCCGTGACGTTCTTTGAAAAGTACATATTGAAAAATGGAAGGGTATTCATCGTCACTGAGGATGGCGAAGAGTTTGACTTCTGTCAAGAGTTTAGGGTTGTGAACGTTTATAGATGTTTGCACTCTAACAAGAGAGAGGTCGAAATCGAGCTCATTCAGGATGATGGAAGTAAAGAGACCTTTATAATGCCACGTCGTACAATGCTAGACCCGTTGGCTACCATGGTCGAACATGGTCTATCTGTGTCAAAGATTCGCGATTACGAAATTTCCGTGAGTGAAATTCTGTACGATATGGAAAAGAAAGCGACGGTGGTCTATAAACATTCAAAGCTAGGTTTCCTCAAGGTTGGGGGCAGGGAGATTTTCCTTGCCCACCACCCCATTGGTGAGACCAATCCTCAAAAGGCTTTATCAGAGTATATAGCCCCTGAAATTACAAAGCCCGTGGGAAGGTTGAACTCTTGGTGTGACTTTGTAACAAAGGAGATTGTCGGTCATCCTAACCTGGAGTTGGCGCTCGCAATTGGTGGCGTTGCTCCCATTGCACATCTCTTGCGTGAAGATGGCATTATCAGTGATATCCCGATAATAGCCCTTGTTGGACCTTCAACGAGCGGTAAAACGACAGTGTTAAAGCTTATGGCTTCAATCTTTGGAACTTCCAAGGAGTCAGATGGTATTATCAGAGACCTTAATTCAACACAGAATGCGTTCTTTGCTCAACTTGGTAACGGTAAGGGAGTGCCTGCGTTAATTGACGAGGTTTCAGCGGTACCTGAATGGGATTTTACGAAGGTGTTATACAATCTCCCCAAAGGTCATGATAAAAGCCGTTGCAACGGAGATGGTGAGGTTAAGAAGGCTATAACATATTCCGGTGCAATAATTTTTACAGGCGAATACAGCCTTCTTGAACAAACAAATTCAAGTAGAGGCTTGTATGCAAGACTTCTTGAGTTAACTTTCTCCTGGACAGATGATGCCGACCACGCAAAAAGCATAGAAGCTGGCTGTCAGCAAAACTGCGGCACCGCCGTATACCCTTATGTTGAGTGGTTGATAAAGAACAGAGACTGCTTAGCTGAAGAGTTTGAGGCACAATATGCTTTCCTATTAGAGACTTTGGATGACCTAACTGAAATCGAAAGCCGTCTCTTAAAAATCAGCGCCATGATTTTGGTTTCGGCTATTGTAATGAAGACATCATTGAAGATTCCACTTAACATAGATGGTATTTGTGACGTGTTGATTAACCATCATGAAGAAAAGAAGCAAGAGCGTGATCCCATCGAGCAAGCTTTTGAAAAAATTAAGGCGCAGTTAATGAATAACTGGAGCAAATTCCCCACAAAAGACAGCATCTTGATAGCTAACTCAATCTACGGATTTCGTGAGACCCATGAGTGCAAGAATGTTGTTTGGGTATTTGGGGATATATTTCAGCAATGGTTTGCAAAAGCCGAGATAACCGATTTTAAAGGTTATATAAGGGCTTTTGCAAACAGAGGTTGGATATATAAAGATAAAAAGAGAAGACATTACACTGTAACTCGTAAAGTGCAAGGATTACCTATGACATGTTACGGTATATGGCTTAACGAAGTTGTAATAAGTAAACCTAAGAAAGACAAGAAACGTAAAGGTAGTCAAATGAAAAAGCTTCTTTCAGAGGTTGAAGAAGATTAAAAAAATCGGGAGGTGGTTAAACCTGCCTCCCTTAAAATAAAAATTAGAAAGATGAGGTATTTAAAAATGGTTGATGTAAGTAAAGCAAAGGTATTTGAAGGTAATAAAGAAGCAGCAGAGGCTAAAGTACCACAAGAAGGTTTTGTAAGTATAAGTGATATGATAGCTGAAGCTGAAGCAGCTATAGAGGCAATGCCTGAAATAGCCGGTAATACGCGTACAAGCAATGGTATCTGCTCTGTAGGTGTTGTTAACAGTAAAAACGGCAAGCGTATCACGTTTAGCAAGGCACTGTGTTTAAAACTCGGTCTTACAGATAAGGTCAATGTCCTTCCCAATATTAAGACAAGCGAGCTTATAATTGCAAGCCGCATAGCATCTCCTAAGACCTGTAGAGGCAAGCTAAGTGGAGAGGCTAACGGAAAGAAAATCTGCTACAATGCTAATATGGTAGCTTTAGTCACTATGGCTTTTGGCTTGGATTTTTCCGAGCATGTTTCCAGATCCTTCGCAAACATCAGGTTTGTTGAAGAGGGCGGAATAATATATGCTTTTGTAACTATGGGTAATCCCGAGGTTGAGAAGACCGAGACAGTTGTAGATGATGAAGACAATATTGAAGAAGTAACTGAAGAATAAGAAGCGAAACCACCTCTGTCGCTTCGGTGGCAGGGGTGGATATATATGAAAGTGTGGGTAAAGAAATGAAGCAGATTCTTAAAATTAGTCGTAAGGATTTAAAAGAGGGTCGTTACATAACGGCTGGCAAAAAAATCGATGGTAAGAAAAAAGACAAGCGCGAAATCAAAGTTTTGGTTGAACTCTTGGAGAAAATAGCAGTATAAATAAGGCTGTCGTATTACCTTGGGGTGGTGCGACAGCTAATAAAGGAGTGTTAAGATTATGAATATTAACGAAAATAGAAAAGCAGTTGCTTACATGCGATATTCTTCAGATAACCAGAATAAAAACTCCATAGCATATCAAAGAAGAGCAATATACACATACTGTATAAATCATAACATTGATTTAGTTGAAGAATTCGTCGATGAAGCATTTACTGCTACAAATGATAAACGTCCGGGTTTTCAAAAAATGATAAATGGTGCTATGAATAAACCTGACTGGGATATGGTTCTTGTTTATGACATGAGTCGTTTTGCAAGAAAAAACAGTGATGCGATTAAATATTCAAATATGTTAAGAGATGTGGATATAGAGCTTATAAGCATAACTCAAACCTTTGGAAATACAAATGAAGGCTTTTTACTTGAAGGGATTACACATCTTATGAATGAGTTTTATAGTCGTACTAACAGTAAGCATACCCATGCGGGAATGAAAACTAAAGCTGAGCAATGCTGTCATTGCGGTGGAATACCGCCATTAGGATATGATGTTGATGATACAGCACATCTTGTCATAAACGAAGAAGAGGCGGAAATAGTAAAACTTATCTTTGATATGTATGAGCTTAACTATACTTATCCCAAAATGGCAGAAGTACTCAATGAAAGAGGATACAGAAACAAACGTGGTGAACCTTTTACAAAAACTTCATTTGAGCGTATCCTAAAGCAAGAGAAATATACAGGTTTATACGTATGGAACAGAACGAAAGCAAAGAACAGTAAATCCATGCGTAACTCACATCGAGAGAAAATTGAGAATGAACAGGTTCGTATTCCGGGTGGATGTCCTGTTATTATTACAGAAGAACAGTTTCAAAGAGTGAAGAAATTAATGGATCAAAAGCATGCTGAAAAACGCGATGCCATGTGTAGTAATCATTATATGCTTAGTGGTCTTAAAATCCTTAAATGTGCAGAATGCGGTAGCTATCTTGTAGGAACTAAGAGGAAAAGCCGAGGCAGAGAATATACTACATACTACTGTCCTAAGCACAAAAAGAAAGAGTGCTCAATGAAAGAGATTTCAACTAAGAATATCGATGCACTGGTAGCAAAGGTTTTGACAGATGATTTGTGCTCACGTAATGATTTAAACGTAATATCAAACAGTATGAACAAATCTACCGAATATCGTAGCTTAAAGCAGAAAATTAAAGGTAATGAAGCAGCTGCAAGAAATATATTAAAGGCTCTGGAGTATGGTTGTACAAAAGAATTGGCAGAGAAGCTCAGAAAGTTATCTGCCCATAGGAAAGAGCTTAATAAATTATTAGAAGAGTATACGACCAATGGAAATATAATTAATGAAGACAACATTCAGGAAGTAGCAGAGAGATTTAAAAAGCACTTGATTGAGTCGGACGATCCTGAAGTGAAGATGTACCTGCGCAAGTACGTAGAGGAAATAATAGTAGATAAAGATGATGTGACAATAACGTTTAATATAGCATAATATAACACCCCGATTATCTCTTGGATAATCGGGGTTATTGCTGTACACAAAACGAACCTCCACCGCCTTCGCGGAAAACAAAAAATCTTGAAAAACAAAGAGGCAAGCGACAAGGCAAGAGAGGAAAGAAGACATATACATATTTCCGCGATAATAAAAGGTGCAACCTGCGCTGTACCGTAGGGTATAGCGGAATGGTTAAGATGAAATGAATGCAAGTGGTATTATGTGGCAATTTTAAAAAATTCAACGACAATGCGAAACGAGTGTGTTATAATAGGGTTAATGCAAATATTGTAATGGATAAAGGTTTAAAAAGATGCTTTGGCAAGAGAGGTTATATGATGGAGATTTATGAGTTGTTAAAGGAAAATATCTGTGAGGAAAAAGTTTTTATGTGGGGGATATTTCCCAATGCTTTAAAAGAAAAACTCGATAATGATGACGATAGACATACGTATGATTTACTGAAAAACATATGTTATATGGAAATGGGAATTGATAAAAAAGACGTTGTTTTTAATCCTAAGTTTCCGGGACAATATGGCTTAGAAAATATAAGCGAGGAAGACTATGCGCGCTTAACGTCTTTGGATTTAAATAAACTTCCACTAAATATTAGAGCGAGAGTTGCAGATATCTTGTGGACGCAAAAGAAAAATTTTAAATGTGCTTGTGTTGCGATGAAGACATATTATGAACTGTTCGAAATTACATTTTCAAAAGACCGGTATGATGGATTAGACATGATAAAACGAGCCATTCAAATTTCTAAGCGAATCAAGGATAAGGAGACAGATGAAAAATATTGCCAAATAATATATGATAACTTAACGAAGATTGACAACGATGATTCATCTTTTCTTTCATTGAGAATGGGCGAGTTTCTATTAGAACAAGATTTTGGAAACTATAGCGGAATAATTAAAGTCTTGGATAGTATAATCGTTTCGTGTAAAAATCCGAACAAAGTCGAAGCATGTTATGAATTAAAATTCAAGTGTGTTAATAAATTGAATGGCTTAGATGCGGCACAGCAAGTGTGTATAGAATGGGCAGATTATCTTGTTGATTTTGCAGAAAAAACATATGATCCCGATACACAAGGAGTGTTTATGATAGAATACTATTTTAATAAAGCTATTAATTTATATAGAAATAATGGAAATGCGGAGAAGGCAGAATCCATGCATAAGAAACTGATAAAAATTCAAAGTGGCAAGATAAAGCAATTGAAACCGATAGGAAATGTCGGAATTGATTGGAATAGAATAGCAGAGAATGCGGAGGAAAATATAAAAACGCTTCTAGAAGGACTTTCTTTTCAAGAATGTATAGTGAAAATCGCTCAATTGACGATATTCTACAAAAAGGAAGAGATTGAGAAGATGGTTCGGGATGAGCAAAAGGAATATGTTGGATTGCATCTGTTCCCTAAAAGCTACATGAATGAGAATGGGCAAACAACCGCTGTTATACCTGCATTGAACAGTGAAGAAAGAAGCATAGAGGTAAATATGCACAACAAACTACATGAATTGGAAAGGATTCATGGTGAACTCTATCTTAAATATGCGATGGAGTTTATAAGAAATAAATTTGATTTGAAACAGGAGAGCTTAGATTTTTTCTTATCAAATAATGCGATCATTCCAGAAGGTAGACGAAGCATAATTGAATCCGGGATTCGCCTTGCTTTGGGAGGACAGTATTATGAAGCATTACATATTTTAGCACCTCAAACCGAACATCTCTTCAAATGTATTGCCGAAATATGTGGAGGAATAGTTTCAAACTTGGATAGTAAAGGAATATCCGAAGAAAAACCACTAAGTTCTGTTTTCCATATAGAGGAACTTATAGATTGCTATGATAATGATATTTTATTTTTGTTCGAAGGACTGTTGAACAGTAAAGCAGGAGCAAACATAAGAAATGAAATTGCTCACGGGATAATGAATAAAAGTGTTGGATGTAGTGGTGCTAGTATTTATTTTATTTGTGCATTGATTAAATTGATTGCAATGTATTCATTGGAGTGCTGTAAGATTATGGTTGATAAATCTGATGGATAATTGATTGAAAGGAATAAGGTTTTGTATGAAGTCAGAAAATGAGAAAATAAATATAATAACAGATAGCGACCTGGAATGGCTTATTAACCGTTTTCAAAACGGACCACCGTTTGCAGAGGCGTTTGAATTTAAGACTGAACAATTATGGGGGAATTTTTTGGATGCCATAGGGTTGAATCTTGAAGAATTTAATAGTCGATATTTTTACTATGATAATGAAAGAGGTCTTCATATTGCAGAAAGTGAAGATGGATATGTTTGGATTAGCAATATGGGATTAGTTGCAAAATCCAGAATAACAAACAATAGGTATATCAATGCCTTAAGTTGGCAAAAGACAATACTGATACATTTATTAGATGCTGCAATTGCATTGTCTAATGATGAGTCAACATATGACATCGATAGTTGTAATTATTCTATGATTGGAGAATTAACTCCAGGATTGTTTCATAACACTGTCTTTTATTTGGAAACGTTAGCCAAAGCGTATCTTTCAATAAACGAGGAAGAAGTTCCGAAAACTCACAAGTTAGAAAAACTTCTTAAACTTATTAAAGAAACCATGTTTAAGAAGCAACAGAATAACACATTGTTTCACGCGGATGTGATTAAGAGCTTTGAAAGTGTTGTCAATCATATTGCCTCTATTCCGGGCAGTTTTAAAGAGCATTTTATAAAATACGATGATAATCCAAATGATAATACACTTGTAGATTTTGATCCGGATCGTCTTGTGGAAGTAAGAGATTTGGTAGAGATTACTTATGATATTATAATGGAGATGTATTACAGCCCTGAAGATTGTATGTATTGCAAAACAGATTTATATCAAAGACTGTTAAATAAATGTGAGAGCCAGGAAGGAAAAGACTGTATAGCAAAAGTGTATGGATTTCTTTTAGAAGAGACTTAAGAAAATTGTTGCACAATAATCCTGTGGTAGCATAAAAACCTTTACTAACTATTTTTTGTGTGATATATTATGTATAAGACAATGAAATGAGGGCGAACCATGAACGAGAATACAGGTGTAATTTACATACTTACAAATCCGTCATTCCCGGAATATGTGAAGATTGGATATGCGGATGATATTGATAAAAGATTAAAGCAACTTAACCGAAGTGAATGCATACCGTTTGCGTTCAGAGTATATGCTACATATGCGGTTAACTCTCGTCTTTCGGATTTGAAAATTCATTCTATTATAGACAAGCTTAATCCTAATTTGCGTTCTATTGAGAATTTTGATGGAAAGAAGCGGGTAAGAGAGTTTTATGCAATGAGTCCAGAGGATGCATATTCTATTCTTGAAGCACTGGCTGAAATACATGGTTGTACTGATAAACTTAAACTTGTGAAACCTAATGAGACAGAAGCGGCAGCAGAAGAAGTTGCAGAAGCAATTGCCACTGAAACTCAGGAAAAGATGGAAAACTTCTCATTCTCCAAATGTCAGATTCCTATAGGAGCTGTGCTTGAATATTGCAACGATTCATCTATTACTTGTGTCGTAGTGGATGACAGAATGGTTGAATACGAAGGAAAGAAAATGTATTTAACAGGTCTTGCAAAGAAATTGTTAGGAAAAAGGACAGGTGTTGCAGGTCCAAGATACTTTAAGTATAATGGAGAATGGCTTAACGATATTAGGCATAAGTTAGGAGTTTAGAAACCATAGATGTAGAATTGTTTGCGAAAGAGAGTGTATATGAATAAATCAGAAAAGCTTTTAAGTGCGTTTAGTGAAGAATATTTTTACAAAGAATTTGTCATTGATAATCTCTGCTTTGTTCCAAACGGAGCAACTGAGATTGAACTAGCTGACTTGTTAATTAATTTAGATGATATTATAGTAGCCATTCAATTAAAAACACGCGATGATGATAGTAAGTCGTTGGATGTGCAAAAGGAAATTAAATGGCTTGATAAAAAGTGCAGGAGTGCAAAAGGACAAATAAAAGATACTTTGAAATTTATATCATCCGGTGAGCTCCCTTCGTTTGAGAATAAGCGAGGACAGAATGTTAAACTTCGAGCAGATGCACAAATTATACCTTTAGTGGTTTTTGAAAATGATCAAATTGAAGAATATCCACATTTATTGAGAAGACACTCTGATACAGGATTAAATATTAATTGTATGTCATTTGTGGACTTTCAAGAGATGTGTAAGGTTTTGATTACTCCGATAGAAATAGTTTCATACTTGGAATATAGAAAAGAACTGTTCGAAAATCATGGCGACGTGGATGTGATGATTTTTGACGGAATCGATGATGAATTGGTTATGACAAAGCCAACACAACAAGAGTCTTTGGTATATCAGTTTTTGGCAGAAGCATATGGCATTCAAAACTCTGTCAAGCAAGAGTCTTATATACCTTTTTTTAAGAGCTTTATGCATTTACTTCCTGATCGTGTGATTAAAAGTTCTATTGACACGGGTAGTTATGATCTGCTACTATTTCTTGCACATATGAATAGAAATGAAATAGTTTCCTTTTGGACAAGGCTTGAAGAGACAAAAAAGGAAGCCAAAAGAGGCGTTCGTGGAATCCTAAAATCTATGCGCCGGGTTGATGGAGAGTATGCGATTCTTTTTGTTGCAGGAGGTATTATCGACCTAGATACAATATATTCACTGGTTCAAGAAAGCGCGGATGTGAAGAAAGTGCTTGAGGTAGCGATATATTGGGAAGATAAAGAGTATTTTAATGTTGACTTCCTGTTAAGCGACAAAACAAAGGACAAATGAAATAATTAGTAAAATAAGTCCTGCACCGTGAGCTGTCACGGAAATGATAGTGTTTTTGGCAAAATGCCTTTTGCTGTCCTTGCCATCATGGATATGGAGGATGTGATGTCAAGGATATCCATATAATCGATTTCGAACCAATGTGCAGTGAAATGTCGCCTCCACCATTCATTTTCACGGAAAATGTGAAATTATTAAGATACACCTTATAGCAAGGTTTGCCTTGCCATAAGGTGTATTTTTTCGTTTGAGCCAGTATCGGCAAAAATCGCAAACTTTTTGAATTTTTGTAAAATTACAAGTCGGGGATAGGCAGGATGTAGTCGGTAAAATAGGGTTAAGGTAAATTTGACAAGGAAATGCAAAATTATTGATTTTTCGGGTGAATTTAATTGAAAATAGTAAAATAGTGACGGTGACTGCCACCAAAACCACAAAAAACAGCTAAAAAACAGTAAAATTGACTCGGGTAAAAATGCGGTTCCGAGACAACCGTGCCCAAATGATTTTGCGTCAATTATACAATCCGTGTAAAAAACTCAAAATGATATTGCTTTTATTCGAGGTTTGGAATATAATAAACATATCAACACGTAAACATGTTTGCATGTAAACAGGAGGTTTCGTTATGAGTTTTATATCTGCAAGAGAAGCGGCTGATAAATGGGGAATATCTCAAAGAAGGGTTGCAGTTCTCTGTTCTGAAAATAGAATTGATGGTGCGACTATGGTAGGCAATATGTGGATTATTCCAAATGAAGCCCAAAAGCCTGTTGATGCCAGAAGTACACGATATACTAATAGTGATGAAAAAACCGTAAAACCATTTTTGAAATGGGCAGGCGGGAAAGGTCAGCTTCTTAAGGAAATAGAACAGTATTATCCTTTTGGAAGTGATAAAATAACAAAATATGCAGAACCTTTTATTGGAGGGGGAGCAGTATTATTTGATATCTTAAACAAGTATGACTTGGATGAAGTGTATATTAGCGATATCAATCATGAGCTTATAAATACGTATTGTACTGTCCGTGATGAAATAGATGCATTGTTGGATTTGTTGTCAATATATCAAACAGAATATATCCCACTTGATACCAAGATGCGAAAAGAATACTATATGACAAAACGTGATAGATTCAATGACTTGAAAGTTAATGGGAATATTAGAGCAAATGTAGAAAAAGCAGCATTGATGATATTCTTAAACAAGACTTGTTTCAACGGATTGTTTAGAGTAAACAGAAAAGGTTTGTTTAATGTTCCGATGGGAGCGTATAAGAATCCTCTTATCTGTGATGAAACAAATCTTCGTGCGGTGGCAAAAAAGTTAAAAAAGGTTACCATAGTTTGTGGCGACTATAAGGAATCGGCAGACTTTATTGATCAAAATACCTTTGTGTATTTTGATCCGCCATACAGACCTATAACAGAAACGGCAAGCTTTACATCATACGTTGAAAATCCTTTTGAAGATGAACAGCAGATAGAGTTAGCAAGATTTGTTGATTCAATGAGCGACAGGGGTGCGAAGATCGTTGTAAGCAATTCGGACCCGAAGAATATCAATGAAGAAGATGATTTCTTTGATGATATTTATAGTGCGCATACGATAAGGAGAGTTGAAGCAACTCGAATGATTAACAGTAATGCGGATGCAAGAGGCAGGATAAAAGAATTATTAATATCAAATTTTTGAGGGAGAATGAAAAATGAGAAATTTTGAAACTTGGATGTCTACGTTTAAAGATAATATTGCTACATGGAGATACTATACTGACTTTGACAAGGTTATTAGAAATGTTGACAAAATTAAGGATGAGCTTAACATTTTGAATGGTCTTATAGGGGTAGAAGATATTGAAAATGAGTTCAGAAGAATAGTTGAAAAATATCCGAACACATTAAAGGTTGTTCCGATACTCATAGCAAAGCGAGAACACGAAATAAAGATTACGGCAGCAGAGGGTACATATCTGTTTAATTTCAAAAATCCTAATTACTCCATTGATGAATATGTGAATTTTATGGAGAAAACAGGCTTGTTTGAATTATTGCAAAAACACATTATCCATTCATTAATTGACTATGTTATGGGCGTAGAAGCAGGAATGGATACTAACGGTCGTAAAAATCGAACAGGTGATGCAATGGAAGATTTGGTTGAGTCTTATATTGTAAAAGCCGGATTTGTCAAGGATGAAACATATTTTAAAGAAATGACAATCAGTCGTATCACAGATAAGTGGGGCATAGACTTATCAGCGATTTCTAACACAGGGAAAACAGAGAAGAGATTTGATTTTGTAATAAAGACTGATAGTATGATTTATGCTATTGAAACGAACTTCTATGGTAGTAATGGCTCTAAATTGAATGAAACATCTCGTAGCTATAAAAACCTTGCATTGGAAGCAGATACTATTGATGGATTTACTTTTGTTTGGTTTACTGATGGTAAGGGTTGGATAGGTGCTCGTCACAATCTTGAAGAAACATTTGATGTTATGGAGAATATTTATTCGATTAACGATTTAGAGAATGGTATAATGGATGAGGTTTTTAAATAATGGCTGAAAAGAAAATAAAAAAGTGGGAGCCTGAAAACTTTGAGATAGAAATGACTACACATTGGTCATTTCCTAAACGAGGCGATTGGGCAACCCATGATGCTAAATGGAGAGGAAACTGGTCGCCTTATATACCGAGAAATATAATGCTTCGATATTCTCAAGAGGGAGATTTGGTGCTTGACCAATTTGCGGGTGGTGGTACGACACTTGTTGAAGCAAAGCTTTTAAATCGTGACATAATCGGTGTTGATGTTAATGATGTTGCACTTGAACGATGCAGAGAAAAAACAGCATTTGATTACGAACATGCAAGGGGGAAGGTATATGTTAAAAAAGGTGATGCACGAAATCTTGATTTTATACCCGATGAAAGTATTGATTTGATATGTACTCATCCACCGTATGCAGATATCATTAAATATAGTGATGGTATAGAGGAAGATTTATCGCAATTAAAGGTAAAAGACTTTCTTGAAGAAATGAAAAAGGTAGCAGATGAAAGCTATCGTGTGTTAAAGAAGGACAAGTTTTGTGCTGTGTTGATGGGAGACACAAGGCAAAAAGGTCATATGATACCTATGTCTTTTGATGTTATGAAAATTTTTCAGGATGCAGGTTTTAAACTGAAAGAGCTGATAATAAAAGAGCAACATAACTGCAAAGCAACTGGATATTGGAAAACTAATAGTGTTAAGTATAACTTTTTACTTATTGCACATGAGTATTTATTTGTGTTTAGGAAGTGAGTGGCAGTAAAATAGAAGTTCATCAGCGAAGCTACAAAAGAAAGGGTGAAAAATATGACTTATCCATACCAGATAAGTTTAAAAGTAGATAAAATTTATGGAGAGCAAGATGTCAATATAACCCTATATACTGGAATAACAACCTTTGTAGGAACTAATGCATCGGGAAAGACACAAACATTGAAAGCATTGCGGGACAAACTAAAGCGAGATGTTGGAATAGATAAAGTTCGTTACTTATCATCAAATCGTTTGGGAGCAATGGAAGACTATAGATCTAAGACGAATCAATATAGTCATTATACGGCTGAAAAATATAGCATAGGTAATCGTGAAATTAAAAATGTTCGAAAGCGAATAGAAACAGCCAGCGGTGATTTTTTTGCAATGGATGAGCGAAAGGATGTATATATAAAGACACAAGGGGACGGTTCTGTTGTGTTTGTATAGATAACCCATTGTAGCCCAATATTGCTGAAAACGGTTAGCTTTTAACAAAATGCTTTTTGCTGTCCTTGGCATCATGGGATTGGTGTCTGTGATGTCAAGGATATCCCTATAATCAATCCCGAACCAATGTCTAGTGAAATGTCGCCTCTACCATTCATTTTCACGGAAAATGTGAAATTATTAGAATACACCTTATAGCTAGATTCCTTGCCATAAGGTGTATTTTTTCGTTTAAGCCAGTATCGGCAAAAGATGGGTATTTTATTGGGTTTTTGTAAAATTGAAAGTGGGGGATAGCGAGGATACCTCAATTGTAAAGTGAAATGCAATACAATACTTGTTTTGCGAATTTCAGGTGATGATTTTTCGAAGATAATCAAAGGGATGAAATTATCTGCAAAACACTAAAAACGCATTATAAACAGAGCCTCCGGGGAATTAACTCCTCAGAGGCTCTTATCATATATTCACTTATTCATCACCATTCAAAACCCAATTTTCATCATACCCAAACTCCATAGAGATAATCTTTGCAAGCATAGGAGAAATGACTCTGTTTTGATTTTTATCGGGACGACCTTTGCCGGTAAGTATATAGATATAATTTTCGGTAATACCGACTCTCCTTGCGAACTCTACTTTCGTGATGTTTTGTTCTTTAATTATTTTATTTAATCTATCGGCAATTGTCATTGATTTATCTCTCCTTTTTATCCTGCTGTTGCTTTAAAGCGGCAAACTTAAGTAACTGTTTGCGGGAAGAAATTCCAAGCTTTGAATAAATGTTTTTATTGTGAAATTTAAGAGTGTTTTCTTTAATTCCGGCAATTTCCGCAATTTGTTTTCCATTTTTGCCTTGAAGATATAATTCATAAATTCTGTATTCAGATGCAGTAAGTGTGCTGAGGTTGCAAAGGAAATATTCATATTCTTCAAGAACAATATTTTTTTCATGTTTTTCGGAAAGCTGTTCAATCTCACATTTAACCAGCTCGTATTCCTTTAATGCTCTTTCATATGCTGCTTTGGCTTTTGTTGCTTCCTCTTCTGCAATGTGTTTGGATTCCTCCAAGACTTCAAGTTGAGCCTCATACTGGTTATCCTTTTCTTGAAGAAAAGCAAAGAGGTCATCAATTTCCTTGATTTTAGTTTTGTCGTCACCAAAATTCTGTGATGTCTTAATTTGCTCTATTTTTCTTAATATGGGAGATACATATTTTTTGCTTAGGAACATACAAGAAGCAACGGCAAAAAGAGTAATAACAAGGAAAATCAAAACAAGATTTCTACGTCCTTCTTGAATATATTTGTTGTATTGTGCCTGCGTAATCATAACGGATACGTTGAAAATATTGTTTCCAAGACATATATTTTTAGTTTTGCCTATGCAAGTATCTACTCCAAAATCAAAAAGAGAAAAGTCGTTTTCCTCAGAAACTTTAAGAGTTGCATTTTCGTAGTCCGAAACATAATGGCTGTTTGATGTGAACTGTCCGGAGAGTTTACCGTTTTCGGTGTTCAAAAGACCATATACGACGTGTCCTAAACTATCATCAGTAGGTTTTTGTGCAAGCTGAAAATAAAGGTTGTTAATTTCAAATCCGCACACGCCGATAATATTCTTTTTAATATCACGTATCGGGACGAAAACATATCTTGCACTTTCCCATGTTTCAGGAATTTCTTTTACAGAACTTAAAATATAGCGGGTATTCTTTGTAAAAAGCGAGTCGCATTTTTCAAAGAAATCAGTTTTGCACTCGTTTTGCCATCCGCTATGAAATAATAAATCATTGTTTTTGCCGGTTGCGAGAGTACCTCTGTAGAGAGTGAATTGTTTATTTGCGGTATTTTCTGAATACAAATTCACATACTTCAAATAAATCCCGCTGTACAAAGGTGCCTCGCTTTTTGAGTTGACTGTTGTATTTAAAATATAAAATGCACCGCTTGACGGGGACATCTGCAAATTAAGATATACAGTGTCGTAAAGTTCTTCTTGTAATTTATCAATTGCATCGGGATTATCTTTCAAGTCATCAAAGATCAAATTGTTTTGAAACATATATTCTTGAATATCAGTTTCAAGTTGCGCAGAAAAAGAAATTGCGTACGCTGCGGTTTTGTCTATATCGTGCTCGATTTTTTCAGAGTAGGTCGCAAGCTGTGTGTCAAGAATATTTGAAAGTTTTCTGTCAGCGGGGTTCAATACACCAAACAGATTTAAAAGGAGCAAAAGAAGTGCTAAAAATACAGTGATTACGGTTATGATATACAAAACAAATCTTCTGCGCATAGGAAGTTTTTCGGTTTTTATATGGTTTATTAAGTTTGTAAATTCAAAATATCTTAATAGTTTCATAATTTATTCGCTCTTATCTCGATTATTTTTCAGAAAGCTTTTTGATTTCTAAAAGTGATGCTTTTGTAAGTTCGTTTAGTACACTTTCTTTATTTTCGCCTAAAGCAACTCTTTTTTCATATTGAGTATGAGCAGATTTTAAAACTAATCTTACATTTTCTTCATAGCTTTTCTGAACATCGGATGCTCCGTCATATAAAGGAAGTGCGTACAGTTCATAATTTCCGAACATTATATCAATGGTGTCATAGAGGTTTCTGTAGTTTTCGTTTTCAATAGAATTCTTTGTTTCAAACAAAAGATTAAATGCATCGTCTTTTACCGGAAGATATCCTGCTTCTGTTACAAAGTCTATGTTGTTTTCTTCTTCGGTTATCCATTTTGCAAAAACATATGCCGCATAATTTTTTCTCTCATCATCACTCTTTACAGCAAATAGTCCGGTACCACGATGAACTGAAGCAGGTGTGTCTTTATCAAAAAGAGGATAAGGCATAGAAATTGATTTTATATTAACCGTGGTGTTGTCAGGATAGATTACACTATCCGGCTGGTACAAAACATCGGCTGTAGAGCCTATGTTTGATATAATCTCAACCGTTTTCCAACGAGCCGCCGCATATCCGTCATCAAGACATATTCCGCCATAAATTGCACATTTTGCCAGAGGGTTCCATATTTTTTCAAATGCTTTATTTTCAAGGTTTAATTTTCCGTCTTTGACGAAATTTTCACCCTGTGTTTGCATTCCTATGTATGAATAATGATAAAAGTCGTTTATCTGTGTAAAACTTTGCCCACCTGACCAGTCATAGTATGCGTTTGACATTTTGAAAAGTCCGTCAAAGGTTTTTAAATCATTTACACTGTATGATGTTTCTTTACTGAATTCATCAAATATTGTTTTGTTTAAATAGAATACTTCTGAAGATTTTGCAATGGGAAGCATTAGCAGCTCATCTCCGAAATACCCTTCCAAAATAAATTTATTTGTATATTCGGAAAGTTCCTCTTTTGAAAAATAATCATTCCACGAAAGCAGATGTTCTTTGCCTACAAGCTCTGCCACTCTCGGATAAGCTGTAAACAAATCCGGCAATTTTTCAGCGCCCGGTTCATCATTTGCGGCATCAGAAAGTGCCTTATCTATTGCAGATGAACTTGTTACTGAAACAACATTAACAATAATTCCTTTTTCTTTACCCACGGTGCTGTTAAACTTATTAATTTCAACATTAAAAGGCGACTTTGTCTGACTCCCATACACATGCCACATTGTAAGTGTAACAGGATTGTCAGGATCGGTAATTTTTTTTTTGCTTTCACAAGCTGAAAACAATGATGTGATAAAAACAATCAAAATAAGCGAGGCGATAATTTTTTTCATAATTTTCTCCTTTTCCTACCCAAAACCCCACCCTTTTTTTAAAAAAAATTTATCAATCCCACATTTTTTTTGCATTTTGGGTAGGGATTTATTTTGAATATATAAATATAATTAAATCAGAAAATATATCTTTTTTGTATTTTTATGCCTATATTATACTGCAGAACATTGAATTAGTCAAGGTTTCGAACAATTCTTATAAAAAGAAGGGAGTGGGTTCTTTGGATGTAAAGAAAAACAAAACAGCAGGCTTCAAGATTAATAAAACTCCAAGTGGTAATATTTATGAATTCTTTTGTGATTTGTCCCACGCCCTTGTATATTCATCAAAACCGATTAAGGCTGACAATCCTGAAGAAGAACTTATGCGTGCTTGGGGTGAATGTGGAAAAGAATACTTTAATAGATGCCAGAAATGTGGCAAGTGGGTTATTGACGTTATGTATAATCCCGATGTATGGAGTTGCGTGCAATGTGTTCCGATAGAGAATTACCCCGATTATTGCCCGGAGTGTGGAGCTAAAACGCAGGAACCATCTAATTTTTGTCACATATGCGGAGCAAGGCTATTTTACGGAGGTGAAGAAGAAAATGAAAAAACGGAACGCAAATAGGAAGAAATCACTTTCCTATTTTGGGTTTGGAACAGACATTATGAAGCATTCGGTGGTATGCAGTGAGTGTAATTCCTTAGAACCAAGTAACAGAACGTATTGCAGTAAGTGTAAGTCTAAATTGCCTAAATCAAATTTATATGATTTGTATAAGTCCTATCATATATGCTGCGGAAAATGCGGTACAGTTCTTTCAAATTCTATGCACTACTGCCCTCGCTGCGGTATCAGAGTTAAGGCATCCTCCGAGCTTTGTGTACTTTAATAATGAAATGAGGGAGAAAAATTATGGATACAATTCAAAATTATAAATGTCCTTGTTGTACGGCACCTTTAGTGTTTGATGCCGAAACGCAGAACTTAATATGTGAGTCTTGCGACAATACATTCCCGCTTGAAACAATGCAGCAGATAACAGAGAGTGGCGAAGCGTCGGGCGGCAGTTCAAAGTTTGATTGGGAAAGCTATACACCGAGAAGTTACGAGGATACAAACGAAGTTACACTTTCGAATTATTCCTGCCCCTCCTGCGGAGCGGAAATTTCAGGTGACGATACACTTGGTTCCACAGTTTGCCCATATTGTGGAAACTCAACAATTGTCAAAGGTCAGTTTGAAGGAACACTAAAGCCTGATTACATAATTCCGTTTAAGCTTAATAAGAAGGCGGCAGTCGAAGCTTTTGAAAATGATTTCAAAAATGCACCGTTTTTGCCGGATGAATTTAAGAACAAAAAGAAAATTGAAGAGATGGCAGGTGTTTATGTTCCGTTCTGGATGTTTGACTGTGACTGCGATGCGGCGGTAAGCTACAATGCAGAAAGGGTAACTGCATGGAGCGATTCAAATTATAATTACACTAAAACAGATTATTTTAGGCTGTTCAGGAGCGGAAGCGTCGGTTTTGCCAACATTCCTGTAGATGGTTCAAAAAAGGCAGACGATAGCTATATGGAAGCGGTAGAGCCATTTAACTATGAGGATGCCGTTGAATTTAGCGGAGCTTATCTTTCGGGATACTTGGCAGACAAATATGATGTCAGTGCCGAGGATAGTATCGAAAGAGCAAACGAGAGAGTTAAAAACTCAACTATTGAGGCTTTTAATGATACGACCAATCGTTACACGGTGGTAATCCCCGAAAGCTCACGAGTTGGATTTTCAAACGGTAAGATAAGATACTCTCTTCTTCCTGTGTGGATGCTGAACATTAAGTATATGGATAAAATGTATAAGTTTGCCATTAACGGTCAAACAGGGAAAGTAGTTGGCGAATACCCCGTTGACAACAGTAAAAAATGGAAGTATTTTGCGAAAGTGGCAGGAATCGCATATGTGGCAGCGGCGGCTATCGGCTGGATGCTACTGCATTAAGGGGGTGATGATATATGAAAAAAATATTTTCGTGTATGTTGCTTCTTTTCATCTCGATGGCTTTGCGCTTACCGGCTTATGCGGCATTTGATAATCTGCCGATTATTGACGATGCCGGATACCTTATGCAGAGTGAGCTTGATGAACTGTCAATGGAGCTTGACAAGGTTCGTGAAAAGTACAACTTCGAAGTGGCGATTTATACGGAAAGTGATATGACATCGGACAGTGCAGAAGCCAGTGCAGATGATATTTATGACTATCAAGGCTACGGCGCAGGAGAAAACGATGACGGTATTATGCTTTATATCTGCTCTGGTACCCGCGAATATCACTTCACAACCCACGGCAAGGGCCTTGAGTATTTTAATTCAAGAGGTCTCATATATCTCGAAAGCAAAATTGTGCCGTATCTTTCGGAAAATGATTACTACGAGGCATTCGAGGCTTACATTGAAACATCGGATGAGCTTCTCCAAATGGCAAAGGACGGAAAGCCCTACAACGAAAAACATTATAGTACAAAATATCTGGTTGGAGTTATTCTTGTGTGCCTTCTTGCTCCCTTGCTGATTGCATTTATTATGATGAAAAGAAAGCTCAAAAAAATGAAAACAGCAGTAGAAAACGATTATGCCGCAAATTACGTAAAGCCCGGGAGTATGAGAATTGACACCTCGAGAGATTTATTCCTGTTTTCAAGAATAACAAAAACAGAAAAACCGAAATCAAGCTCGGGAACACATACTTCATCCTCCGGCAGAACGCACGGCGGACGAGGCGGAAGCTTTTAACTAAAAGATGTTAATTGAAATTAACATATATATTTTAAGGAGGAATTATTATGGCAAAGCATACATGTGCAATCTGTGGAGCAGAAGTAGGTCTGATCTCCGAACAAAAATTGGCGGACGGCAATTATATCTGCCGCAAAGTCTGTGTGAAGAAATGTTTGAAAATCTTCGACAAAGTGGAGGCAACGCTGGATTCAGTAACCTCACACATCGAACAGGTGGAGTTCGGCACAAAAGTGTGGAATCAGATCTTTGTACCACTGACAAAAACAAAGGTTAAGGAAGAAAAAATGAAACGCTTCGGAAAAAACGGCGAACTGTACGTTTCTCCTTCCACCGGACTTGTGGCTATTACGGAAAACCGCTACAAAATTTTCATCTTCGGCAAATCCACCCTCGCCTGTGTATATCGACTTGCCGACCTGTACGGCTACGATTACGAATCCGAACAAGTCAAGAACTCTGACGGCAAGACCGAGACAAAGCATTTCTGCGTATTGACCTTCAACAACACACCCGGTATGTATCAGGTACGCATGGAGATCAAAACGGGAGAATTCGAAAGCATTGCGAAGTATTTTGATACACAGTTCGGTATTCAGAAAACACTTAGAAACATGAAGAACACCTTCAAGCATCAGATGGATGCTGCCAAAGCGGTTGCCGGAGCCTTCAAAGCAGTCAAAGACGGAACTATGGATGAAACCAAAGCACAAGAAACAGTGGAAGTCCTGGATGCCGCACAGTATGGCGACAGAACCGAATGGATTGCCAAGGCAGACGCAGCACTTGCATCTGTAAAAAAATAAACTGATTTACAGGAGGAATTGTATTATGAAAAAATTATTATCTGTTATTTTAGCAATTGCATTGGTTTTATCACTTGCTGCCTGCGGCGGTGAAAAAACCGATAACCCCGACACTACAAAACAGCCGTCTTCCGGCGAAGCGAATGAAATCACAACAACACTGTTTACCCTCGCCTATGATGAAAGTGTCTGGAACTATTTTGAAGAAGATATGGAAAACGAAGAGGATTACTGCTTCGTCACTCTTCAGATACCCGACCCCGATGATCCGGAATATTATCTGATTGATGCAGAAATTGAAGTGTCGCTGGAGGAGCCTTACGATTTCCGTGAAGACCTTGTATATTACGGCTTTAACCAGTATGAATACAAGGTAAACGAAGCCTATGAAACCGTAAACATTGGCGGTATTGACCTTCTTAAATACGATGACGGCGACGAAACGCTTGTTTACCTCAACCGTATTGAAGGTTCCGGTGCAACTGTTTGCATTGAGTTTGATGCAACGGATATAACGGATAGCCGTATTGAAGAACTTCTGGGCGGACTGACCTTTATGCTTGAGGATGTGGGAAATGAAGACGGTCCTTGGGAGTGGGAAGGCGAAGCATTCTCGACCGATGACCACAACGTAACTGCCGGCGCGTTTACCGTAAGTTCCAAATTCATTCCCTTTGAGGAATACATTTCCACTTTTGAAACCTTTAACCACAGCATTGCTGCGGTAGGCGACAGGGTATATGTTCTTGTTGACGGCGAGCTCAGAGAGTGCCACTATGACGGAACAGAATTGGTGTTTGTACAACCGATTGAGCTTCCCGAAGATGACTATGAAAATATCAATGCAACCACCGACGGTTCGCTGTGGCTCAGTGGCTCTATGAATGATATCCTCTGCCTGAAAGACGGCAATGTCATAAACACCTATGAGGATATCGACAACCTTGCTATGCATCCCTCGGGCGCATGGGGCGTTGACTATTTCGTTTCCAACGAATGTAACATTGTAACCTTCAGCGGTGGTACCTACAGCGCAGCACCCGTAATCTTTGAAGAAGTAGACACGATTATGAATGTTAATGTTGATGAAAACAACATTTATGTCTGCGCAAGCGCCGCAGATGACAGCGGACATAAGGTGTTTATTTACAACAAAGACGGTGTTCTTCAGAAAACTCTTTGTGATGCGGAAGGTGAAGGACTCGGCAGCATCACGTTTGTGACGAAAACTGCAAACGGTTATATCGGCTTTGACGGTAATATGAGAGATGTGCTTCTCTGGGATAATGGTGGCACCTTTATTGCCGAAATTTCCGACAGCGATCTGTTCGATACGAACTATCCGTGGTTCTGCTCGTCTACTGTTCTTTCTGACGGCAGCATTCTTACCCTTATTACAAACGAACGAGAAGATAAATCCGCAACAGAGCTGATTGTGTTTAATGTCAAAGGTTTCTGAAGCAAGAAACCATAAATGAATGGTTCGGCGAACTTTTCTATCCGGAGCGGTAATGACAAAACCCAATCGAAGGGAGCTTCGGCTCCCTTCTTCTCAAAACCCTTCAATGTGATATTGGAGGGCTTTGAGAAGAAGAATTTCTTCGCTTTATCTGAAAGGAGTGAAATATATGAAAAAGGTTTTATGTATTTTATCGGTAATTATGCTTCTTATGGCAGGCTGTGGGGAAAACACTCCCGGGCAACCCACGGAGGGAGAGGTCCAGGCTCAGAAGGAAGGCTTATCTTTTCTCAACGTAATGCTGGGCGATGCTTATATGCAAGAATGGAATGAAAATAATGTGGTGCAGAGCGTCACCTGGGATAAGCTTAAATTATCAGAAAACGATGAAAAGCTCTACCCCGAGCTTGTAAGCACCTTTGATAAGCTGAACAAAGCTAACCTTAAAGATGGTAGTGAGCTTATGGATGAACTGTTGTATGCCTCAGAAGGTCTTGAAGGGGGCGAATACAACCCTTTGTACGTAACCGGTGATAAGAAAATTTTTATGCAAAGAGCTGATAGTAAGCTTGTAAGCTATCTGGAAGAATTATATGTTTATTCAGGTGGAATACATCCCGACAATAAATATAAAGGCTTTAACTTAGATTCTGAAACAGGAAAAGAGCTTTTAATAACCGATGTTATAAAAGACATGGCTAAATTGCCCGAAATTTTAGTCGAAAAGCTTTGCGAAAAGTACGATTATGTAAATTTTGGGGAAGACCAGCCCTTAACAACTCTTTCGGAATATTCCCCTGAGGATTATCAGTGGACAATGGATTATCAGGGAATAACAGTATGGTTCAGCCCTTATGACATAGCGGCATACATGGTAGGTCCCCTTTCCGCGAAAATATATTTTGCCGATTACCCTGAGCTTTTCAATGAAGAGTACACAAAAGAGCTTTTGGAGAACTATGTAGTAAAGGTGCCTTTGGGACAAAGCTTTGACTTTGACCTTGTAGAAGGTGACGGAAAAACGGATGAGCTTTATATATATGAAACTCTGGATGACTACGGCTACAATATGCTTTCTGTTACCGTGAACGGATTAACTACTGTGGACGAAATGAATTATGCTTATGCTTTCGATGTTTATTTAGCGCATATTGGCGGTAAAAACTATATTTATTCCGATTCGTTCTCAGACAATGACTACCATATGCTCACAACCTGGGACATAAACGGGGATATTCCCGAGATTATACAGGAGCTTTACGGCACAGAGGTTGATTATGAGTATATAGAGGAAGGCTTTGAAGAAGGAACCACCTATAAACAGGCATTCAATAATCCTGGATTTTTAAGACTTGAAACAAGATTTGAAATTTTGGGTACACGTGGAGCTACGGCAACCTATAAGTTAAGCAAAACAGACGGAAAGCCCGAAATGACAGCTGAAGCCTACACCTTTAACTACGGTCACGATGTAAAAACCGCAATACCTCTTGAAGCAGAGCTTTTGCCTGATATGGATAAAACAGAGCTTCCTTATGGAACATCACTTATACCATACCAGACAGACGGAAAGAGCTATGTTGACTTAAAAACAGAAAACGGAGGAATTGTAAGGCTCAATATTGATGCATCCGGCTGGCCGATAATGGTTAACGGTATTCCTGAAGATGAATGTTTTGAATATTTGATGTATGCGGGGTGATTTTATGAAATTAATGAAAAATATTACAGTGTTATCTGTGGTTGTTGCCTTGGCTTTATGCCCTTGCGGCTGTGCTAAGGAAAATGCAGAGCTTATGGAGGAGCCCACAGAGGCTGCTACAGAGGCAATAACTGCCACAGAAGAGGTGGAAACAGAGTATATCGACAGTGCACACAGAACTCAGTATGCAAATGTGTTTGATTTTGACTCACTTGACACTCAGCCGATGTTTGCAGTTGCTTTTTTAGGCTATGGCGATATGATGGATGCAAGACATACATATGTAGAAGGTATTTTTGCTGACTTAGGCGATTTTGCCATTGAGCAGGTAGGACACATTGATTACGAAGGTGACGAATGGTATCTTATAGTGCCAAGATATAAAGAGGATGTTGACATAACAAATCTTGATACGGGCGAAGTTCACACCATATATAACGGTGAAGCATTTACTGTAAAGTGCAATTTGTCAGATTTACATTCAAATATTGAAATCAGCACAGAGCTGAATTTAAGCGGACACAAATTCAGCCCTCAAATTGGTGGCGACGGAAAGCTTGTTCCAAATCCCGATGTGTGGGATATAACAGATTATTCAGTAATGGATGAAAATTTATATGTTCAGGAAGGAGAATAAATTATGGGATTATTAAAAGCAGGTATTGGAGCATTAGGCGGAGTTTTAGCCGACTCCTGGAGAGACTATTTTTATTGTGAAAGTTTAGATGCGGACACCCTTGTTGTTAAGGGCGAGAAAAAAGCAGGCGGTCGTTCTTCCAACAAAAAAGGAACCGACAATATCATCTCAAACGGCTCAATTATCAATGTTAATGACGGACAATGTATGATGATTGTAGAATCGGGCAAGGTTGTAGAATTATGTGCAGAGCCGGGCGAATTCGTGTATGACACAGGGACAGAACCCAGTCTTTTCTACGGTTCATTAGGTGAAAATATCAAAAAAAGTTTTTCAGAGGTTGGCAAGCGTTTCACCTTTGGCGGTGAGCCTGCAAAGGACCAGAGAGTTTATTATTTCAACACAAAAGAGATTATGGGAAATAAGTACGGCACACCTTCTCCTATTCCATTCAGAATTATGGACCAGGCTATTGGCTTCCCGCTTGATATTAAAATCCGTTGCCACGGTGAATATTCTTACAGAATTACAAATCCTATGCTTTTCTATACCAATGTATGCGCAAATGTAGAAAACGCATTTACCCGTGATGAAATTGACGGACAGTTAAAGTCAGAACTTTTGACCGCGCTTCAGCCTGCAATGTTCAAGATTTCGCAGAATAACATTTACTACGGCGCAATTCCGGCATATACAATGCAGCTTGCAGACGAGCTTAACGAGCTTTTATCTTCTAAATGGAGAGACAGGCGTGGTGTTGAAATCGTTGAGTTCGGCGTGTCAAGTGTTAATGCAACCGAAGAGGACGAAGCAAGAATTACCGAGTATCAGCGCTCAACCGCTATGGGCAGAGATGCCAATATGATGAGAGGACATTTAGCAGGTGCAACCGCTCAGGCTATGAATACTGCTGCGGCGAATGAAAACGGCGCAATGGCAGGCTTTATGGGCATGGGTATGGCAGGAAATATGATGGGCTCAATGGCAAACTTTATGCAGGGTGCAAATACAAGTCAGAATACGATGGTTAATCAGCCTGCCTTCGGCAGTGCTCCCACGCAAGGCGGATGGAAATGCGAATGTGGCACTGAAAACACAGGCAAGTTCTGTCAGAACTGCGGTAAACCTCAGCCTGCGCAGAGCGGATGGACCTGTTCTTGCGGAGCAGTAAATCAGGGCAAATTCTGTCAGAATTGCGGTTCTCCAAAACCTGTGGGTGCACCCCTTTATAGATGTGATAAGTGCGGATGGACACCTGAAGATCCTATGAATCCACCGAAATTCTGCCCTGAGTGCGGAGACATATTTGATGAAAACGACGCGAAATAAGAAGGTGAACTTATAAAAAACTTTTATATAAACAGAAAGGGACGGTTTTGTGGTGTTTGCAGAAATGAAAATTCTCAGCAAGTGACACTTTTCCTAACCGCAAAAGTGGGATTAGATTATTCTTAAACCGTTAATGAAAGTTATGCGGAAAAGGGATAAAATAACAAAAATTTAAGAATGGATTTAGAGGCTAAGGCAGGGTTGGAACCTGCCTTAGCCTCTATTGATATTTTATACAAAACTAATAATGGGGGAGTAGGTGTGGCCTCCACCATTCATTTTGGAAAAGTCACTTTATGCCGTAGATGAATTGACAGGGATTATTCAAGCTGCGGCAAGGATGAGACCTCAAGGTATAACAGATATGGAAGTATCGAGTTTTATGAAGAAGTTTAAAGATAAAAAGTTTGCGGCGAAATGCGACAGGGAGCTGATTAAAAAAGCATGTGAAATGCTTGGCATGGAGGTTAAGGAGGTTGCCTCAATTTGCATTGAAGCAATGAAAAATTATGCCGATGAATTGCAGCTTGGTATAAAAGAATAATGTGGAGTTATTGAAATAGAATAGACTATTTTGTATAATATTATATAATTGAAGGGGGATTGAAAATGAAAGCAAAGGTATATTTTTCAAAGACAATTACAGGTGAGAAGGTGCTTGAACTTTATAAGGTTCTCGGCAAAGAGCTTTCCGGCAATGTGGCAGTGAAGGTTCATTCGGGAGAGGTTGGTAATCAGAATTTTTTGAAGCCCGATTTCTGGAAGAGCTTGATTGACCATGTAAACGGCACTGTTTGTGAATGCAATACTGCATATGAAGGTGAACGTGATACTACACAGAAGCATCTTAAGACAATGGCACTTCACGGATGGAGTGACATGTTCAAGGTTGATATTTTGGATGGTGAAGGCCCTGATAAGGTGCTTCCCATAAAGAATGGCAAAATAATTGATAAAAACTATGTGGGTAAGAATATTGAAAAATATGATTCGCTTCTGGTGCTTTCGCATTTTAAAGGGCACCCGATGGGTGGATACGGCGGCGCGATAAAGCAACTTTCGATAGGAATTGCATCAAGCTACGGAAAGGCATATATTCACGGAGCAGGCGAGGTTGAGAAAATATGGAGTGCGGAACACGATAAGTTTCTTGCTTCTATGGCGGATGCGGCAGGAAGTGTTATTGAATATTTTGGCGAAAATGCGGTGTACGTAAACGTTATGAAAAACATGAGTGTTGACTGCGACTGCTGTGCTGTTGCTGAGGATCCGTGCATGAAGGATATTGGAATATTGGTATCGACTGATCCAGTAGCGATTGATAAGGCTTGCCTTGATCTGGTGTATGCTGCAACGGATGACCCCGGACAAGCGCATCTGATTGAAAGAATAGAAAGCAGAAACGGAAGATATACACTTGAGTGCGCTATTGAGCATGGTTACGGAAACCCTGATTATGAATTGATTGAAATTTAAGCATCGCGAGGTGATGAAATTGTTCAAAAAGCTTATATGTATAAATCCGGAGGAATATCCTGTGTGGGTGCAGGATCTTATAAAGGATGCAAAAGTTTATGACAGCAGTTCATCGCCTGCAGCACGGGTTTTATTTATAGACAAGGATGACGGATATTATCTGAAATGTGCAGAAAAAGGCAGCTTGAAAACAGAAGCGAAGCTGACGGAATATTTTCATGAAAAGAAGATGGCGCAAGAGGTTCTGGCATATGAGGTGCATGATAAGGATTACATGCTGACAAGAAAAGTTAAAGGTGAGGATTGCACTGAGGAAAAATACCTTTCTGAGCCGAAAAGGCTTGCAAAAATGCTGGGCGAAATTTTGCGGGCGCTTCATGAGGTGGACTTTTCGGACTGTGCATTTGACAGGGTAAAGACATATGTGAGCTCGGTTAATGAAGGCTATGAAAGCGGTCGGTTTGATAATGGACTTGATGATTTTACAAGAAAGCTTACAAGGGATGATGCATACCGCATTGCAAAGGAAACCATGCCTTATCTGAAGAGGGAGGTTCTTATTCACGGCGATTACTGCTTGCCGAATATAATGCTGGATGATTGGAAATTTTCGGCATTTATTGATGTTGGCAACGGAGGGGTAGGAGACAGACATATTGACCTGTTCTGGGGCTTGTGGAGCCTTGGATATAACCTTAAGACGGATAAATTTTCCGATTGGTTTTTAGACGCATATGGAAAAGATAAGGTGGATTTTGACAAGTTAGAGGGTATTTCAGCGATGGAATGCTTTGGGTAAAAACGGGATGTTGCTGTTTGGCGACATCCTATTTTATGTTAAAAAAGCAAAATATGCAATGTGGATGACAATTGATGCAATGTAAAAAAGCATTGGAATGTGGTATGATTTTAGTCGTGAAGTGCCTGCCTGGCAGTGCATGGAGCGACTTCCCATTTTGTTAAAAAAAGTAACCCGAACAAACTTAAAATTGTCAAAAAATGTGTATTTTCAGAAAGAAAAATGTCACAAAATTAAAAGTCTCCTATGGGAGGCTTTTTTAAATTACGGCAATTTTACAACAAAAACAGATAAAGTGGTAACAAAAACGAATATTGTGCTATATATTCTTGTGATATACTTTGCCCATAGTAAATAAATTAGAGAGAGAAAAAATACAAAATGGGAGGAAAAAAGAAAATGAAAAAAGTAGTATCTGTAGTGCTCGCACTGGCAATGATTATTTCCTTGGCGGCACCATTTGGCACAATGACGGCAGCAGCTGCCGGCGGAAGATATATGGAATATCTTGACCGCGGTCTCGTTGCAATGAAAACAAACGACGGCATTTATTTGTCGTGGAGACTCTTAGGTACGGAAGATTACAATTCGACCTTTGATGTTTACCGTAACGGTAGTTGGATAGCAAATGTTTCGACAACAACCAACTACATTGATACAGAAGGAACAATGGATGATGAGTATTATGTTACAGGTAACGGAACAACCTCATCTGTTGTGCAGGCATTTACCTCGGGATCAAATTATTTTGATGTTCCCCTTTCACAGCCTCCGTCGGTAAAACTTCCTGACGGAACATGGGCAGAATATACTCCCTGGGATGCATCTGCAGGCGACTTGGACGGCGACGGCGAGATTGAAATTGTACAAAGATGGGACGCGCCCCGAGTTCACGCAGGACAGGGCGGATATACCGGAGGGCTTATCCTTGATGCATACGAACTGGACGGAACGGTTTTATGGAGAATAGACCTTGGTGTTAATGTTCGCTGTAACACTGAAAATATTTTCACTGTTTATGACTATAACAGCGACGGTGCTTGTGAAGTTGTTATTAAAACTGCGCAGGGAAGTAAAGACGGTACAGGCGCATTTGTAACAGCGGCTTCTACAAATTCTGCTATAAGAAATGCAAACAACTATGTTGATTACCGTAACGGTTGGAGCACTATTTTAGAGGGTGACGAATATTATACCCTTTTTGATGGACGTAACGGTAAAGCACTTGATACGATATATTATCCCTTCCCTCGTGGTGATGTGAAATACTGGGGAGATAACTATGGCCACAGAAGTGAAAAATATCTGGATGTGCCCGCATACCTCGACGGTGTTCACCCCTATGTTGTAACATGGCGCGGTATTTATCACGGTCAGTCGGCTTACGGACCCGGCAGAACAGCTGTTGCAGCTTACCGTATTATAAACAATCGTTTCCAGCTGCAGTATACATTCGATACAAAAACAGCAGGTAACGAAAAGTACATAGGTCAGGGCAACCACAATATTACAGTAGGTGACGTTGACCAGGACGGTAAGGACGAAATTATTTCGGGTAACCTTTGTCTTGATGAAAACCTGTCAGTTAAGTGGTGTTCATACCGCGGTCACGGTGATGCATTGCACCTTGGCAACTATGACCCCACTACATTTGGTCTGGAATATATGACTGTGCACGAGAACGCACCTTACGGCATGACGGTGTATAATGCCGCATCAGGTCGTGATCTTACACACTTTGACGGCACAGGAGATACAGGTCGTGGTATTATGGCAAATGTTGGTTCGGGCGGCTATTACCAGATATGGGGCGCAGGCACATATCAGAGTAACGGTAACTGGGATTTCGTTTCGACACCGCTTTCCGGCCAGAGCTATAACTTCAGAATTTTCTGGGACGGAGATACATACGATGAGCTTCTGGACGCGGCAAATTCTTCAACAAATTATACTCCTGTTGTAACTGACTACAATGCTTCAACAGGTAAGATGGAGCACCTCTTTACTGCATGGGACAGTGAAACAATAAATAACACAAAGGCAACAGTTGCTCTTTCAGCTGACATTTTAGGCGACTGGAGAGAAGAAATTATTGCTGTAAGACAAGACAGAAAAGCTCTCAGAGTTTTCGTGTCGGACATTTATACAGAAAACAAGGTATACACACTGTTGCATGATAGTCAATACCGTCAGGCAATTGCATGGCAGAATGAGTATTACAATCAGCCTCCTCACATTGGCTTCTATCTCTCCGGCAATAACGGCAGATATGACCAGAGATCTGTAAAGCCCAACATTCAGGTTGTAAAGCATTCGGGAGGCAGTTATACAGCGGCGAAATATGTTGCACCGGGTGTGCTTGATGAGCCTAAGAAACCCGATAGCAAGTATCTTATTGATATGGACGGAGACTATTTCCCCACACAGTATACTATTGGTTGGTTAGGCGGCAGTGGCGAGCTTGAAAACACACTTTATTCTGTTTCGGGTCGTAGTGGCGGTTACGGTTATGTTGCCTCGGGTAATGTGCGCCAGAGCGGTGTTATGCGTAGCTGGGGCTTGCAGCCTAATGACGGAAAGTTTATTGTAATTGCATCAAATACTGCAGCAAATAACTACAGCACTAAGTTCACACTGACATCTAAGGGTGCAGTATATAACAAGGGTCAGCTTCATTTAGACTTTGCGTTCCTCAAGAATTATGCTTCTGACGGATACAAAGACAGAGGCACTAACAGTTCGCATATCAGATTGGGCAATGATGTTACACTTTACTTTGATGCCGCGGCACTGACACTGAGCCTTAACAACAATGTTATTCATACATTTGCAAGTCTTGATGAGGCACAGAAGTGGTCATCTATTGATGCTGAAATTGATGTTCCGAACGGAAAAATGGCAATGAGCATTGCATTTGGCGATGGTGGTTCATATAAGGCTAATGTTCCGATAACGGCAAATCAGGCATTTAACTCGGTTAACTTTGAAACTTACAGCGCATGGGGCTGTATGCTTGTAGATGATGTTAAGCTGGAGTCTGAAGATATTGCAGAAGGTGCTGTTTACTCAACAGAGGGCTTTGAAACAATATCTTACAATGCTGTTACAAACGGTGTTATTGAAATGGATATTATTCCCTTTGCAGTAACAGATAACGTGATTGGTATTTCCTCTGCTGAATCTGAACCGACATGGTATGACCAGTTCAATATTGTGGTTAATCTGGCGGCAGACGGTACAATGAAGGCATATAACGGCACAAGCATTCAGAGCTATGAAATAGTTCCTTATGAAGCAGGAAAGAAGTATCACCTTTATATTGAAACAAAGGTAAGCGATGCAACATACAGCGCATGGGTTACTGATGAAAGCGGCAGGACATATACTCTTGCGCAGAACTATGCTTATCGTGCATCGGCTCCCACAGCCAACAACTTAGGAAAGCTTGCTTTGTTAGGCGGCTGGGGCATAGGCGGCGGCAAATTTGCGGCAGTAGATGTTAAATTCTATAATGCAATCAAAAAAGACATTACATATGTAATTAAAGATGCAAACGGCAACGTTGTTGAAACATGGAACGATGCCCGCACATATGAGCTTGATGAAATGGCTTATAACTTCCCTGCAGGCGAAGTTTATGCAGAGCTTAACGGTAAGGCATGTATAGTAAAAAGTAATACTGACCAGATTTATGTGGTTAGTGATGATAACAATGATGTGCATACAGTAGAGCTTGAGCTTGTTCATGAAAACGCAGTACGTACAGATACATTTGCAGACGTAAACGGAGCAAAGAATGACGGCTCGGGCGATATGCTCTTCATCGGTTCTTCAGGTGTAAGTAATCTGCCTGAAACAGATGATGACGGTGTAAGTGTGGTGTACAATAAGTACGACCACTCTGTGGCTAACCCCAGAGTGCCCTTCCTTACATTTGACGTTCCGGAAGATTATCAGAGGGGCGACGCAGTGCTTCTTAAAATGTATGTGGCACAGGCAAATCAGAACTTTGGTAACGGTAAGTACAGAACAAGAATGAAGCTTGCAGCCAATGCAGTTGACGTTGTGGTTAACGAAAACAGCGGCTATAAGGTAGCAAACTATATTTCTCAGGTGCCTACAGATTATGTATGGTCTTATGAAAATATAGAACAGGTGGGCGGCAATGCAGTTGACGGAAAGATTGAAATCAACACATGGCTTACTCTGGATGTGAGCGAATTTGTTGAAGATGCCTTTATGACAAATAAAGACAAGGTTACGTTTGCACTGTATGCTCCCTTGGCAGGTGCGTATATAGTTGACCGTGAAAGCGCATCCGCAGGCGGTGCATATATGGGTAAGGCAGCTTACCTTGACGTTGTAGAAGGCAAAACTATTACAACAGAGAATATTGACAAGGTTACAAAGATGGGTAGCGCGGTTGGCAATCCTGCCGGATTTGTTGTTCCTGAAAACACAACGGTTAAGTTCTATGCATCGACGAGTGCTTACGGTGTTACAAACGGTAAGGACGTTTATGCATTGACAGATGGCGCAACTGATTATGTGAACCCTGTTGCAGGCAACTATTATCTCAGAGCTACGGCTCCTGCTGCAACTGTTGAAAAGACTATCAATTACATAATAAACGATGAAAACGGTGTTGTTGAAACATGGACACAGCAGGGTGCTTTTGAAATTGGGACAACAGCTTATGACTTCCCTCAGGGCGATTTTTACTACGAAATCAACGGCAAGGCATATATTGTAAACGGTGCAGAAGCACAGAAGTATGTGGTTGCCGATGACGGTAACAACGAAATTAGTGTAAATTTCGGACTGGTTCATAAAAATGCGGTTGTAGCCGACACGTTTGCAAATGCTGACGGCACTAATAATGATGCTTCGGCAGATATGCTCTTTATCGGCTCTTCCGGTGTAAGTAATATGCCCGAAACAGATGCCGATGGTGTGAGTGTGGTATATAATAAGTACGATCATCCTATGGCTACACCCAGAGTGCCCTTTATGGCATTCAATGTTCCCGAGGATTATGAAAAGGGCGACGCAGTGCTTCTTAAGGTTTATGTGGCACAGGCTAACCAGAACCTTGGTAACGGCAAGTACAGAACAAGAATGAAGCTTGCGGCTGATGCTGTTGACATTATAGTGGATGAAAACTATGCTTATAATGTTGAAAGCTTTATTACAGAGATACCCGAAAACTATGTATGGTCTTATGAAAACGTGGAACAGGTTGGTGCTACTGTAGTTGATGGAAAGATTGAAATCAATACATGGCTCACGTTTGATGTAACAGAATATGTTGAGCAGACAGACGGCACAATTACATTTGCACTTTATGCTCCTCTGGCAGGTGCGTATGTAGTTGACCGCGAAAGTGCATCGGCAAACGGTGCGTATATGGGCAAGGCGGCTTATCTTGAAGTTGTAGACGGTGAAGCTGTTACAACAGAGAATGTTGAAAAGGTTACAAAGATGGGTAGCCTGGTGCAGAACAGTGAAAGCTTTGTAGTGCCTTCTGATGCTAAGGTTAAATTCTATGCAGCAAAGGATGCATACGGAGTTACAAACGGTAATGAAATTTATACATTAACAGACGGTGCGACAGACTACGTGAACCCTGTTGCAGGAAACTATTATGTTCTTCAGACAGCTCCTGTAGTGAAGCTTACAAAGGAAATTAAATATACAATTACAGATAACGGCAATATTGTTGCAGAATGGACAGAAGCAAGAGGAGAATATTCGATAGGTGATGTGCTTTGCGATATTCCCGAAAGCGAATTCTACTATGAGTATAACGGCAAGGCATATATTGTAAAGAGCGAAGAACAGAAGTACGTTGTGGCAGATGACGGTAATGATACACTTAATGTCACATACGAGGTTGTGAGAAAGAACGCAGTTCTTGCTGATACATTTGCTGTTGTTGACGGTGCGG
>JAZNWI010000260.1:0-2124 GCA_045593305.1 Clostridia bacterium
GCGGAGGTAATCTATGAAAGGTTTATATATTCACATTCCGTTTTGCATAAAAAAATGTAAATACTGTGACTTTAACTCCTTTTCAGCGTGCGAAAAGGAAAAAGACGCTTATCTTAATGCGCTCATTTCGGAAATGGAAAAATATCGTGGTGAGCTGGTTGACACCATATTTATTGGTGGCGGAACACCAACAAGCCTGACTACTGAACAACTTGAATTGTTGCTTCAAAATGTTAAGGAAAAATTCATCCTGACCGACTCTTGCGAATTTACAATTGAGGCAAACCCAAAGACTTTGGATAGAGAAAAGCTTGAAACTTTGAAAAAGTACGGAGTAAACCGCTTGTCAATCGGTGTTCAGTCCTTTAATGACGGGGAGCTTGAAAAGCTTGGCAGAGTTCATACAGCACTTGATGCGGAAGAAACAATCCTATTAGCAAAAAAATATTTTGACAACATAAGTATTGACTTAATGTGTGCAATTCCTGATCAAACCAAGGAAAGCTTTCGTGAGAATCTAAAAAAGGCATTTTTGCAGGAAGTACAGCATATTTCTTGTTACAGTTTGATTTTAGAAGAGGGTACGCCTCTTTTTGAAGAAAACGAAAAAGGAAATCTTGTACTTCCTGATGAGGAAACCGAGCGTGAAATTTATGATATGCTAGTAACCGAAATGGAAAAGCACGGCTATATTCAATATGAAATTTCCAATTTTGCTAAAGCAGGTTTTGAATCAGAGCATAACAAAAAATACTGGCAATGCGATGAGTATATAGGTATAGGACTTTCTGCTCACTCATATATTGGCGGTATTCGTTTTTCCAATACCGATGACTTTTCTGCATATATAGAGGGTGAATTTTTATCTGGTGAAAGGGAAGTCTTATCAAAGGATGATAAGATGAGCGAGTTTATGTTTTTGGGTCTTCGCAAGACAGGCGGTGTTTCAAAAACAGAGTTTTTTGACAGATTTAGTGAAGATATGGAAAAAGTTTTTGAAAAACCCTTATCAAAATTCAAAAAAATGGGAATGATAGAGGAAAAAGGTGACAGAATTTATCTTTCAAAGAAAGCAATTTCCGTTTCAAATCAGATAATGTGTGAATTTATTATCTAAATATGAATTTTTTGTAAAAACCTTGAAAAACCTTAGAAAAACCCTTGACAAATAGGGCAAATAGGGGTATTATTAGTACTGTTAGCACTCGATAACGATGAGTGCTAACAGTATTTTAAATTTGGAAGGAGAGAGCGATGGAGCTTAGCGAAAGAAAACAGAAAATTCTTCAAGCGGTAATTGATGAATATATTGGTACAGCCGAGCCTGTTGGCTCTCGTGCTATTTCAAAAAAGAATGAGCTTGGCTTGTCTAGTGCTACCATTCGTAACGAAATGGCGGACCTTGAGGAGATGGGATTTTTAATCCAGCCTCATACCTCAGCAGGAAGAGTCCCTTCCGATGTGGGTTACAGATTTTATGTTAATTCACTGATGCGTCGATACCAGATGAGCGTTGAAGCCTTGGAGAAGATGCAAGACATTATGGCGGACCGCGTAAATCAGCTGGAGCTGATTATTAAAAAGGCAAGTCTTATGGCATCAACTTTAACTGAATATACAACGGTGGTAACATCACCAAAGCTTACCAGTGCAAGAATAAAAAAGATTGAGCTTGTGAGCCTTGGCTTTGGAAATGTTATGATTGTTATAATAACAAGTGCCGGAATTATAAAAAATCAGTCGGTGGAGCTTGACCTTACCGACATTGAGGCATCAAAGCTTTCCGAAGTGTTAAACCGCAGAATAAGCGGACTTACAGCAGAAGAATTAACTCTTGAAAAGGTCAAGGAAATCGGCAAGGAAATTGACGAAAGCTTTGACATTGCACCAAAGGTGATTATAAATATGCTGAACTTCGTTTATGAGGCCATTGATTCTCTTGACTATACCGAAGTTTATGTAAACAATGCAAAATCAATCCTTTCCTACCCTGAATTTTCCGATGTTGGAAAGGCGAGGGAAATGCTGGCGTTTTTGGATAACAAGGATAACCTTGTAAAACTTCTTGGCAGTGCAAAGGACGGCGTTGACATACGAATCGGTGCGGAAAATGAATTTGAAGAG
>JAZNWI010000261.1:0-2911 GCA_045593305.1 Clostridia bacterium
AGAGCTTCACCCTCAATGGCTTCACCCAGTTTTTTTGCCATCTGGTCCTTTGCTAAGTGTGGCAAAAGGTCGGTTATGCAGAAAACAGGGTCATTTTCAGCCTCACCGATTGTGATTTCAATCTGCTCACCGTCTTTTGTATAGCAAACACCGTGAATTGCAAGAGGCACAGTTGTCCACTGATACTTCTTAATTCCGCCGTAATAGTGAGTCTTTAAAAGTGCCATATCCTTTGACTGATAAAGAGGATTCTGCTTTAAATCAAGCCTTGGTGCATCAATATGCGCACCAACTATGTTGATTCCGTTTGTAATATCTTCTTCACCGATAACCGCAAGGATGATATTCTTTTTGCGGTTGGTAAAGTACACACGGTCCCCCGCTTTTAAGCTTTCCTTTTCACAAAATGGCACAAAACCATTCTTTTCTGCCATTTCTATGGCAATTTTCACACACTCTCGCTCTGTTTTTCCCTTGTCTAAAAACTCTCTGTATTCGTCTGCAAGGTCCAGCATTTCACGCCTTTGGTCAGGGGAAATTTCGTCATGCACCTTTTTTGTTTTATACTTAAGCCTTGTATAGATTTCTTTCTGGTCCATTTTATAATCCTTTCATTTAACATCTTTAATAATAATTATACCATAAATAATGATATTGTCTATTGTTTTAGACAATTTTTTGCAAAAATATTGATAATGTTTATGGTTTGTGATATAATTAACATGTATGAATTTTTGTTTTTGGGAAATGAAGTTTGCCTATGAAAATTTATGAAGAAAAGGGTAATTTAATACTAAACGGCGTCCGTGATTTTGACCTTACCGAAACCTTTGATTGCGGGCAGTGTTTCCGCTGGGAAAAGACAGATGATGCCTGGTATGGCATGGCTTACGGTATGCCACTTAAACTTAGCCAAAAAGGCGATATTGTAACCCTTTTTGAAACATCAAAGGATGCATGGGACAAGGTTTGGAGCCGGTATTTTGACATTGAAAGGGACTATGGCAAGATTAAAAACCGTCTTTCCTCTGACCCTGTTATGAAAAAGGCGTCAGCTTTTGGTGGCGGCATCCGCCTACTTAATCAGGAGCCTTTTGAATGCCTTATTTCTTTTATAATTTCCGCCAGCAATAATATTCCCAGAATAAAGAAAATTATTGATAGCCTTTGCACTAATTTCGGTAGCAAAGTAACCTATCTCGGCAAAGATTTTTACACTTTTCCAACTGCCAAGAGGCTTTCCTGCCTTGAGCTTTCGGATTTAGCAGTTATAAAAGCGGGATTTCGTGATAAGTACATTTTAAATGCTGCAAAGGCTGTAGCCGGCGGTATGATAGACCTTGAATGTTTAAAATCCGCAAGTTATGAGTATGCTAAAAGTGAGCTTTTAAAGCTTCCCGGTGTTGGTAATAAGGTGGCGGATTGCGTACTGCTGTTTTCCCTTGAAAAGTACGGAAGCTTCCCCGTTGATGTGTGGATTAAGAGAATAATGGAATATTGTTACTTTGATGGTGAAACTGACAAGGCGACCATTTCGGCTTTTGCTGAAGAAAAATTTGCAGAGCTTGGCGGTTTTGCACAGCAATACCTGTTCTATTGGGCAAGAGAAAATAAGATTGGAATTTAAGTTATGATTAAGGAATTTAAAAAATCTATCGGTTATATATGCCCCGGCTGTTCTGCCATTGCCATTTGGGATAAAAACCTTTTTGACTTCTCAGGCGATGAGCCGACGGTTTTTAAATGCCACTCAAAATGCGGAGAAGAATGTGTCGCTATAACACCTAAGAAGGATAAATATTCTATACTTATAAACTGCCCTATGTGTGATGAGGCACACCTTTTCAATGTAAGGAAAATTACATTCTGGCAAAGCAAGTTCTTCGTTCTGCATTGTCCTGAAACAGGAATTGGAATTCTGTTTTTAGGCGACCACGATACCGTTGAACACGAGCTCAACGAACAGGAACAGATGTTTATTAAGCTTTCGGAAGAATGTGATGTAACCCGTGAGCTTACCATGATTTTTGAAATTGTAGAGCGAATTAATGAGATTGCAAAAGAGGAAAAGGTGTACTGCGATTGCTCAAGTCACGCCATTTCCATCGAGATAGACAACGAAAAAATTACACTAAAATGCCGTGATTGCGGCAAGATAAAGGACATTCCTGCAAGCGAGGAAAGTCTCCAGGATTTGTTAAATGCAAGTGCCATTGTGCTTGATTAAAAAAATAATTTATATAAAGGAGGAAACTTAAATGTTAGTTTCAGCAACAGAGATGTTAAAGAAGGCCGTTGAGGGCAAATATGCAGTAGGTCAATTTAACATAAACAACCTAGAGTGGACTAAAGCCATTCTTTTGACAGCACAGGAAAACAATTCACCTGTAATCCTTGGTGTATCTGAAGGTGCCGGAAAGTATATGACCGGTATGAAAACAGTTGCAGCTATGGTAAAGGCTATGGTTGAAGACCTTAAAATCACAGTTCCTGTAGCTCTTCACTTAGACCATGGTTCATACGACGGTGCATACGGATGCATCGAAGCCGGTTTTTCATCAATCATGTTCGACGGTTCTCACTACCCAATCGAAGAAAATATTGCAAAGACAAAGGAATTGGTTGATGTTTGTCATTCTAAAGGCATCTCAATTGAAGCAGAAGTTGGTTCAATCGGTGGTGAAGAAGACGGCGTTGTTGGTGCCGGCGAAGTTGCAGACCCGGCTGAATGCAAGATGATTGCTGACCTTGGCGTAGATTTCTTAGCTGCCGGTATCGGTAATATCCATGGTAAGTACCCTGAAAACTGGAAAGGTCTTGACTTTGATGCACTAGCTAAAATCAAGGACCAGATTGGTGACCTTCCTCTAGTTCTTCACGGCGGTACAGGTATCCCTGCTGATATGATTAA
>JAZNWI010000262.1:0-4562 GCA_045593305.1 Clostridia bacterium
TTATTTTCGTTCATAATCCGCATCCTTTCTTCTTAAAAAAGTAAAAGGCAATACTTCCTCTTCTTAAGCTAATTATACCAAATCATCTGCGCTTTTGCAACTATTTTGCTTCAATAATTTTTATATTTTTGGAAGAGGTCAGAAGCTCGGAAGTCACAATTTCCTTAATCGTCTTAACATCCTGGCTTGAGAAGTCCTTTTTCTTCACTATTATTTCCACATTTTCTCCGTCAATATACACCGATATATCCTTGTATCCCTTTGCCCTTGCAACATTTTCGATAATTGCTTCTTTTTCAGTATTTTCTGCAATAGCAACAATTTTATTCTGTGCCTGTTTTCTGACCTCATTATCAAAGCTTTCATTGGTTGCGGTCTGATTCAGTATCTCAAGAGCTTTTGAACGGGAATTATCCTTTGACAGTTTTGCCTCGGTAAAATAACTTGCCAAAGCCGCTGTTTCCTCTG
Source organism: Clostridia bacterium (assembly GCA_045593305.1). GTDB lineage: Bacteria > Bacillota > Clostridia > UBA1381 > UBA1381 > UBA1738. The sequence goes on from JAZNWI010000262.1 coordinate 469, forward strand.
CATTTTCTTCTTCGGTAACATCGGTTTTGTCGGAAGATACATACTCTGCTTCCCCAAGCTTTTTAACCTCTTCAAGATAGCTTCCACCGTCGGTTACATGGATTGTGTCCTGATAAGACCAATTTAAATACCCCGCAACTCCTATCAGCACCACCAATGCGGTTGCTACTACTTCCTTTTTCTTTAATACTACCATTTTGCTACTTCCTTTCCTTCTAAAACACACACCTTATGCGATGCCACATCAAGAGCAGCAGTTGCCGCATCTGTCAAGGCTTTTTTGACCTCCGCTCTCCCTGCGCCTTCTGCAATAATAATCACCCCTTTAACTTTGGGGTACATGGTACCCTTTATAAAAGGTTCTCCACCTTTTGTTATTACAGAGTTTTCTTCACTTCTTGTTGTCTCCTCCGCTCTCTCGCTACTATTTTCCTTTCTTTCATAGGCAACATCGTAATAAGTCGTGCCGTAATAGGTTATCATTACTGACACTTCTCCTGCGCCGTCTATTTTGGACAGGATTTCCTTTAGTCGAACTTCGTCGGAATAGGCTTCGTATACGGGTGTTTTTGTATCGTTTTGTGGCTCGTTCCCAGAAAAGGCGAGCATCAAAACAACCCCTATTATAATTATTATATACAGGCTCTTTGTATTACCATATTTTTTAAGAATTTTACTTATTTCTAAATTCAATACTCTCACATCCGTAAACTTCGCGAAGCCGCTCTGAAAGTCCTGCAGGCACTTTACCGCTTTTAATCACTATATTTCTGACCCCTTTTATTTTATGCTCACTATCAACCTCCAGCGTTACAATAGCTTCTGCCTTGGTTTTAAATTCCGATAAAACCCTTTCTTCAATATCCCTTTCAACATTTTTTGTAAGCTCTTCGGTCACCTTGTCCTTTACCACCAAATCGCTTGCTTCAAAATCGGTCTCCACATTGAATATTTCTACATTTTTCATCTTTGCAAGTGGTGAAATCAGTACCGCCAAAATCAAAAAACCCACAGCTAACCGCACATACCCACGCCATTCCCTTGGCGCTAAAATATCGGTAACTGCTGCAATGATTGCGGAAATTGCCACCAAAATTATGTACTCCTTCATACCTTTACTCCTGTTGATATTAAAATAATGCCTATGGAAATTATAAAAAGCATTCCTGCTGTTACAACCATCTGGAAAACGGCGGATATGGCATCTGCCACAGAAAGCAGGACTCCTGTGATGCGTTTATCCGAAAAAGGCTCACAAAGTGCCGCCGTAACCTTTAGGAGCATCATCATAATCCATACCTTTATTACAGGCACCGCTGCCATAACAATCACAGTTATCATCCCTGCCGTACCCACAGCATTTTTTAAAAGGTTTGTTCCTGAAATCACCGTTTCAACTGTATCGGACAAGAGGCTTCCCACCACGGGAACAAGACTTCCCACTGCAAATTTTATCCCCTTCGCCGCAACAGTGTTCAGTGCCGATGTCCCGAATCCATAAAGAGTCAAAACGGCAGAAAACAAAGTGAGTACTCCCGTTAAAATCCATTTTGATGTGGATGTTAAAAGCTTCGACAAAGTGCCAATTTCAACCCTTTTTCCAATGTTGTTAACAATCCCTAAAATTGCGGAAAAATATGTCATAGGAAGAATGCATTTGTCCACCAAAAGCCCCAGAATATAAACACTTGCCGCAAGAACAGGCTGGAAAGCTGCCGCTTGTGTTACAGCTCCTCCTGAAAGTAAAAGTCCCATCAGGACAGGCTCGAATTTGGTTATAAACTCACAAATCCCATGCACCACCTGAGCACCGTATCCCACTGCCAGAGAAAACACCGATACAGCGGTGCCACTTATCATTAAAAAGCAGACAAAAAACGCTGCTTCCCCTGTTTCCTTTCCTGAAAATGAGTCCCCTAAAACCCGTAAAATACCTGCCGCCACCGAAACTAAAAGTATGGCTTTTAACATAGGCTTTATCTGGTAAAGTTCGCCAAAAACAAGTTCCTTTGTTCTATTTATTATGCTTATGGGATTAAGGTCAAGATTTCCTGAAACAATCTCCCTTGCCGTATTGTTGTAAAACTCCTGACCGCTTATTTCTATGTCTTCTGCAAAAACAGTATGGGAAAGCATTAAAAATATTACAAGAAGTAGGGTGCATTTTTTCATATTTCCCTCCGTTTTCCTATATCTTTAAAAGCTCATTAAGGTATTCATTATCACATTTATAAGGTTTCTTATAACAGGCATCATAATGACTAAAACTGCCGTTTTCCCTGCAAATTCAAGCTTTTTTGCGATAGCTCCTTCCCCCGAATCCTTTGCCACTTGCGATGCAAATTCTGTAACATAAGCTATGGCGATAACTTTCATTGCCACCTTGAAAAATTCCGTATTTACTCCCGAATTTTCGCACATCAATTGTATCTCGGAAATTACTTTTCCAAGTCCGTTTGCGGAAGATAAAAAAATCAGTATTCCCGTTGCCATCGAAATACACAACGAAAGTTCCGGCCGATAGTTTTTAACCGTAACTGATAAAAGTGCTCCAACAATCCCAATTCCTATAATCGCTGTAATATCCATAGCCTAAAGCCCGAAAATTTGTTTTATGGAACTGAACAGGTTGCCAATTTCACGGGTTAATACATATAAAACGACAACAAGTCCGGCTATTGTGGTTAAAAGTGCCTGTTCTTCTCTCCCTGACCGTACAAGCAATTGATTTAAAACCGCCACCACAATCCCAACACCGGCAATTTTGAATATTAAATCTACGTCCATCTGCCGCCTCCTAAATCAAGATTATCGCTCCTAAAATGCCTCCCAAAACGCCACAACTTCTGTAAAGCTTTGCAAACCTTGCATACTCCTCCTGTGCGTTTTTCTTCCCTTCCAAAAGACTTAAAACTGTTCTTTTAATAGCTTGTGATTGGGTTTTGCTATCTGTCATCCCCAGGTTATCTCCCAAAGTCCGAAGGGGTGCTTTGTCCCGTTCCAAAAGAAACGCTTCTTCCTCTAAAGCCACGCCAATTGCATTTCTTATCCCGATTTTTGAAAGATTTTTTGCAATATTTTCAAATGTTCTGATGTTATGGTTTTTTCCGATAGAAAAAAGCGCATCATAAAGGTCAGTTTTCTCATAATTTATATCCGTTTCCAAAAGGTTAAGTCCTGAAATTATCCTGTCAAGGCACTCCTCACGCTTTCTAAGGCCATCCGATTTTAAAAAACCAAGCATACTTCCGGCAAAAATAATCATAGCCGCTCCAATTATTCTAAGCATTTTCCAATACCCCCAAGGCGAATCACCGTATCAAAGCCGTCAGGTGCACCTCCAGATGAGTGCAGGCTTGTTATTATGGCGACACCTCTTTTTTTGATTTCAGCGATTGCACGAAAGTCCTCTTCTCCGCCAATTTCGTCGGTTATAATAACATCAGGTGACATTGCGCGAAGCATCAAAAGCATGCCCTCAGCCTTATTTACATTTGACAAAATATCACAGTTTGCCCCTAGTGAAAAGGAGGTTACACCCATGGAAAGTGCTGCAATTTCCCCACGCTCGTCCACAATTGACACCTTTTTCCCCAAAAGTGACAGCTGTCTTGCAATATCGCGGAGCATTGTGGTTTTTCCACACATTGGCGGTGATACAATCAGGGTATTTTTTATTCTGTTTCCCTCCACAATCTTGTCCATAACCTTGTCCGCCGCTCCTATGACTTCTCTGGCATAGCGATAATTTAAGGACTGTACCATTCTTATATGCGAAATCTTGCCGTCCTCCACTACTGCATCTCCCGAAATGCCTACTCTGTGCCCTTTTTCAAGGGTTATAAACCCGTTTTTTATGTCCTCTGAAAAAGCATACACCGACGACCTTGTAATAAGTTCCATACCCCTTTTTATGTCCTGGGTCGTCACACCGATTCCCTCTTTGTAATCGTCGGTGATTTTTCCGCCCTTGGTTATATAAACGATGCCGTCCAAGGTGACTATCGCCATTGGCATCCCTGCCCGAAGCCTGATTTCACAAAGCCTGTCCATATCAACTCCCCTAAGACAAGCCCTCTGCTTTTCAGGGATAG
>JAZNWI010000263.1:0-2733 GCA_045593305.1 Clostridia bacterium
TTCATTTCTGTTCTTCCCTCGAGTGCTTTTGAAAGGGTCATTTCATCGGCATATTCAAGGTCTGCACCAACAGGGATTCCGTGGGCAATTCGTGTTACCTTTATACCGAAAGGCTTCAAAAGCTTCTGGATATAAACAGCAGTTGCAGTTCCGTTAACTGTTGGGTTTGTTGCCATAATAACTTCTGACACCGTTCCTGAGGAGAGCCTCAAAAGAAGCTCCTTTATCCTGATATCGTCAGGAGTTATATCGTCAATAGGTGAAATTGCGCCGTGAAGAACATGATAAAGACCGTTATATCCGCCTGTTTTTTCAATAGCAGACACATCCTTTGGCTGTTCCACAACGCAAATCACAGATGTATCGCGTCTTCCTGATGCACAAATCGGGCAAGGTGATACATCGGTAAGATTCTGGCAAACCTCACAGAATGCCACAGATTTTTTCGTCTGTAAAACCACATCAGCAAAGTGCTGACAATCCGCCTCGGTCATTAAATCAAGAACATAAAAAGCCATTCGTTCCGCACTTTTTCTGCCTACACCGGGGAACTGTGCAAACTGTTCGATAAGGCTTTCAATCATTGGTGAGTACATAGCTTACCTCTTTTTATTAGAATAATCCAGGGATATTAAGTCCGCCTGTAATTTCGCTCATGCCCTGCTCCATTAAATTTTCTGCCTGCTTTATTGCATCATTTACAGCTACCATAATAAGGTCCTGAAGTGTTTCAATATCGTCAGGGTCAACAACTTCCGGCTTCAAAATAATCTCTTCAACTTCTTTCTTACCGCTCATTTTAACGGTAACAACGCCGCCGCCTGAGCTGGCAGTAACAGACTTCTTTTCAACTTCTTCCTGAATAGCCTGCATACGCTCCTGCATCATCTGTGCCTGCTTCATCATACCTGAAACCTTTTTGTTTTCGTTCATTCCGCTTCCGCCGAAGCCCTTATATTTTCCCATTTTAATATTCTCCTTTACTCTTCTGAAATTTCGTCTTCTTCTAAGAATTCTTCATCATCACGCTCAGATAGCTCTGCCTGTGAAAAGTTATCGTCTTCGGCATTGTATTCCAAAAACTCAGACTCGTCAGTTATTTCCACAATTTCCGGGAAACTGTCGGTTAGAGCATCAATCGGGTCATTGGATTCGGTTTCTACCGTCTTTTCACCGCCGATAGACCAGTAATCGATGATGTTATCTTCAATATCGTCTAAAAATGCGGTTTTCACAATAATCTGCTCTCCGCATGAGCGACATACCGCTTCGGTTATTTGTTTTACATAGGTTGAGGCAATTCGCTTCATCATCATTTCTTTTTTATCAAAAATAAGTATGATGCCTTCGCCGTCAATGGTTATTCTGCGACCCATAATGGCGGATGCCAGATGTGGATGCTGGCGAATTATTGCCTGAACCGTTTTGTCCCATTTCCTTGCCGCAGAAACGATAGGTGTCTGGGAGGTCAGGGTTGAAACATCAATCGGAACAAAAATTCTGCCGGATGGCTTTGGTTTTTCTTTCTTTGGAGGCTCTTCTTCCTTGGGAACTTCCTCCTTTGCCACCTGCACAGTTATGCCATTTTTGATTTTATCTTCACATTCTGAAAGTCTGTCTAAAATTGCCTCGTATGATGACTCAAGCTCCGGTTTTGCAAGCTTTACAAGGCATAGCTCGTATATAACCCGTGGCTCTTTAACCCACTTTGCTTCCGCTCTTTTGGATGAAAGGCTGGATACCGCATGGGAAAGCTTATCAAAGCTTGTTTTCTCTGCCTGAGCCTTTAGTTTTATAAGCTCCTCTTCGTCGCAGGAAAGGATTGTGTCAGGACTGTTTGTAACCTTGCACACCATAAGGTTTCGGTAGTGTTCAATTAAGTTATCAATAAACACATGCAGGTCCTTTCCGTCGGAAGAAAGAGTGTTTATAGTTTCTAAAACTTCTGCTGCATCTCCGGAATTTATGGCATCTGCTATTTTGAAAAGCGGACCACGGCCGGAGATTCCTAAAGCGTCTGTAATAGCGTCATAAGTAAGGTTTGTACCAACGCTGGATACGCAACGCTCCAAAATTGAAAGACCGTCACGCATTGAGCCGTCTGCAAGCTGGGCAAGTAGGCGATATGCATCGTCGGTAAGAATAAGCCCGTCACCCATGGCGATTTCACGCATTCTTCTTATAATATCGTCAGGCTTAATCCGTTTAAAATCAAAACGCTGACAGCGGGAAAGAATTGTCTGCGGAACTTTATGGGCTTCAGTTGTTGCAAGAATGAAAATTACATGCTCCGGTGGCTCTTCTAAAGTCTTTAAAAGGGCATTGAATGCACCGCCTGAGAGCATGTGCACCTCGTCTATGATGTAAACGCGGTATTTTGCCTCGGTTGCCACATATTTTGCATCTTCAATAATTTCGCGGACATTGTCAACACCGTTATTTGATGCGGCGTCAATTTCGAAAACATCCATAATACTGCCGTCGGCAATGCCACGGCAGATGGCACACTCATTACAAGGTGAGCCGTTTTTCGGAGACAGACAGTTTACGGCTTTTGAGAAAATTTTGGCACAGGTTGTCTTACCTGTTCCACGAGTACCGCAGAAAAGGTATGCATGACCGCAACGCCCTGATTCAAGCTGGTTTTGCAGAGTTTTTGTGATATGGGTCTGACCCACAACATCTTCAAAAACCATTGGTCGCCATTTGCGGTAAATAGCCTGATATGCCATA
>JAZNWI010000264.1:0-5511 GCA_045593305.1 Clostridia bacterium
ATCGTGACGGTCTTTGCCCGCTTACCCCATTTGATGCAAAGATGTCGCTGGACACCATAAGGCAGGTTGAGGACTATCAAAAAGAGTTCAAAAAAGAGTTCGGAATAAACCTTGTATATCTTGCTGATGAATTTTATATAAATGCAAAGCTTCCAATCCCAAAGGCACAGGAATACGACGGTTTTCCTCAGATTGAAAACGGCGTAGGACTTATCTCTTCAATGGAAGAAGAATTCGAGTCTGCTTTGGAGCTTATTCCGGAGAAGAAATTTAACAGAAATATTGCAATTGCCACAGGGGAAATTGCTTATGAATTTATAAACTCGCTGGCGGAAAGGCTCATGGCAAAATGTCAGGGACTTTCGGTAACAGTTTACCCGATAAAAAATGAGTTTTTTGGCGGTGGAGTTAATGTTTCGGGGCTTTTGACAGGCTCTGACCTTATAAAAGCTCTTCCTGATCTTACAGAATATGACGAGCTTTTAATACCTTGCTCAATGCTTCGTGATGGTGAGGATATCTTCCTTGACGATATTACACTTTCAGAGCTTTGCGAAAAACTTAAAATTGAAATCACTCCCGTTATAAATGACGGGTATACATTTTGCGAAAAAGTTTTAGGAATAGAACTTGAATTTTAAAAGGAGAAGAAAATGAAACCTGTTGTTGCTATTGTGGGCCGCCCAAATGTTGGAAAGTCCACTCTATTTAATAAAATTTCAGGTCAGCGCATAAGTATCGTAGAGGATACACCGGGTGTTACCCGTGACAGAATTTATGCTGACTGTACATGGCTTGACAAGTCCTTTACTATGATTGACACCGGCGGTATTGAGCCTCAATCAAAGGACGAAATCCTAAAACAGATGCGTCGTCAGGCAGAGCTTGCCATTGATATGGCAGATGTTGTGGTTCTGATGACTAATGTAGCAGACGGCGTAACTGCTAATGACCTTGATGTTGCATCAATGCTGCAAAAAGCAAAGAAAAAAATTGTCCTTGCAGTAAATAAAGTTGATAATATCGGTGACCCGCCAATGGAATTTTATGAGTTCTATAACTTGGGTCTTGGCGATCCTATCGCCATTTCTTCAACTCACGGACTTGGGGTTGGTGACCTTTTGGAAGAAATCTGCAATCAGTTTCCGGATGGTTCCCAAACCCAGGAAGATGAGGACGAAATCAAGGTTGCGGTTATTGGTAAGCCAAATGCCGGCAAATCAAGCCTTATTAACCGAATCCTTGGCGAAAACCGTGTTATTGTATCTGATATAGCGGGAACAACCCGTGATGCTATTGACTCCCACTTTGAGAAAAACGGTGACAAGTTCCTGCTTATTGACACAGCAGGTATGAGAAAACGCAAGAAGATTGACGAAAATGTTGAGCATTACAGCGTTGTACGAGCTTTAGCGGCAGTTGACCGAAGCGATGTATGTATCATTATGCTTGATGCAAATGAGGGTGTTACAGAGCAGGATACCAAGATTGCCGGTTATACTCATGAACAGGGGAAAGCATGCATTATCGCAGTAAATAAGTGGGACTCTATCGCTAAGGATGACAAGACAATGAAGCACTTTACCCAGCAGGTAAAAGAAGGCTTTGCTTTTATGTCCTATGCATCAATTATGTTTATCTCAGCCAAAACAGGGCAGCGAGTTGATAAGCTTTTAGAAGAAATCAAAATTGTAAATCAACAACACAAGCGCAGAATTACAACAGGCATGCTGAATGATGTATTAAACGATGCTATGCAAAAACAACAGCCACCATCAGATAAGGGTAAGAGACTTAAGATTTATTACGGAACTCAAGCCTCAGTGGCCCCTCCTACTTTTGTACTTTTCTGTAATTCGAAGGATTTGTTCCACTATTCATATCTTCGTTTTATCGAAAATCAGCTTCGTGCAGCCTTTGGTTTTGACGGAACACCAATACATTTCATATTAAGAGAAAAAGGACAGAAAGACCAGTAACTTTCGAGGTGAACTTATGGTACTTGCTATTACAATTTTTGTTGCCTTACTATCTTACTTAATTGGCAGCATCAACACATCTATTATCCTTTCAAAGAGTATATATGGAACAGATATCAGAACATCCGGCTCGGGCAATGCCGGTGCTACCAATATGCTCAGAACTCACGGGAAAGGCATTGCTGTTGCCACACTTATTTGCGATGTTCTAAAGGGCATGATTGCCATTGTTATTGCCACTTGGGCAGATATAATTGTTAATGACATTGCAAAAACCGCTATCCTAACACCATTTGCAAGCCAATATATATTGGGAAACCTTAAATATATAGCCGGTGTATTCGTGGTTTTGGGCCATGACTTCCCTGTTTTCTTTGGGTTCCGCGGCGGTAAGGGCGTTGCAACAAGTCTTGGTGTTGCACTTACTCTTGACTGGCAGGTTGGCTTAATTATAGCAGTAGTTGCCCTTATTATAATGGCATCGTCAAGGTATGTATCCCTTGGCTCAATTTGTGCTGCAGCCCTCTATCCTCTTGTTCTTTTTATATACCTTATGGTAAAAGAGCTTTCGAGCCTTGACCAAAAGCTTGGATATATTGTAATGGCATTCGTACTTGCATTTCTTTTAATCGCAAAGCATCACTCAAACATAAAGAAGCTGAGCCAGGGAACAGAAAACAAGCTTTTTGCGAAGAAAGAAGCTGAAGAACCAGAACAGGATATGGAAGACGAGGAGGACGAATAAATGAAAATTGCAGTTATTGGTTCAGGCAGCTGGGGATGTGCTGCATCCATTCTCCTTGCTAAAAAGGGATATGATGTTTATCTTTGGAGCTGGCAACAGGAAGAAACCGACCGTTTAGCAAAAGACCGTGAAAACTCACTTGTTCTTCCGGGCAAAAAGTTCCCTGACAATATAATTTGTACTCATGATATGGGTCTGTGCGTTGATGGTGCTGACTTAATCGTAACTGTTGCACCAAGCCCTGCAACCCGTACCACAGCAAAACAGCTTGCATCTCATGTTAAACCGGGCCAGGTTTTAGTTAACCTTTCAAAAGGCCTTGAAGATGGAACATTACTTCGTCTTTCAGAAGCTTATAAAGAGGAAATACCACAGGCAACCGTCGCTGTAATGAGCGGTCCTTCACACGCAGAGGAAGTCAGCGAATTTATGCCTACAACCAATGTAGTTGCAGCGGAAAGTCCGGAAGTGGCACAGTATATACAGAACATTTTTATGACGGATTTCTTCCGTGTTTACACAGGCACAGATATCATTGGTACAGAGCTTGGCGGAGCACTTAAAAATGTAATAGCTCTTTGTGCCGGAATATGCGATGGCGTTGGATATGGCGACAATTCCCGTGCAGCGCTAATCACCCGTGGTCTTGCAGAAATAACACGCCTTGGCGTTAAAATGGGTGCAAAACACGAAACCTTTGCAGGTCTTTCAGGTGTGGGGGATTTAATCGTAACCTGCACAAGTATGCATTCAAGAAACCACAGAGCAGGTATTTTATTGGGCAAAGGATATTCACTAAAAGAAACTCTTGATGAAATTCAAATGGTAGTTGAGGGTGTTAATACTATTGGTGCTGCATATAATTTAAGTAAAAAATATGATGTTTCAATGCCTATAACCACCGAGTCCTACAAGATTCTGTTTGAGGGCAAAGACCCGAAACACGCAGTTATAGACCTTATGACTCGTTCTAAAACATCTGAATAATCAGGAGAATTTATGGGTATTTACACAATAATTATAATCGGCATCGGGCTTGCAATGGACGCTTTTTCTGTTTCGGTAACAGACGGAATCATCCTGAAAAAGCCACGCCTTTCGTCTGCTGCAAAGATAGCACTTTTCTTCGGCGGATTCCAGTTTCTAATGCCGGTTTTGGGCTATCTTTTAGGCAGTGCCTTTGCAAGATACATAACCGCTTTTGACCACTGGATTGCCTTCTGTCTTTTAGGCTTTATCGGTGCAAAAATGATTTGGGAGGCCTTTCACGAAGAAGATGAATGTGACGAGATAAAAAATCCCCTTGACACCTACACCCTTTTCATTTTGGGAATTGCCACCAGTATTGATGCACTGGCCGTGGGCGTAACCTTTGCCACAATGGCAGTCCCTGTGCTTTTTGCATCGCTTCTAATCGGCGTTCTGACTTTCTTTATTTGCCTTTTGGGCGTATATCTTGGAAGCTGGTGCGGAAATCTTTTGGGAAATAAGTCAGAAATTATCGGCGGACTTGTTTTAATCGGGATTGGGCTCAAGATACTTATTGAACACTTGTTTTTCTAAAATTATTGACATATTCCGGGATTTAGGATATAATTTACAGAATGGATTTTATACCAAGAAAAGAGGAATTATCGTGGAAAATCTTACTATACCAAAGGGATATAAATCTCTTTTGTCACTAAGACAGACAGAACAGGCAATTAAAAAGGTAAAGGACTTTTTTGAACGCGACCTGTCTATTCAGCTAAACTTAACACGAGTTTCAGCACCGCTGTTCGTAAATCGCCACAGCGGTCTTAACGATACATTAAATGGCGTTGAGCGTCCCGTTTCCTTTGACCTTAAAAGCGTTAACGGCGAATATGAAATTGTTCACTCTCTTGCAAAATGGAAGCGTTTCGCACTAAAGCATTATGGTTTTAATGCAGGCGAGGGACTTTATACCGATATGAACGCTATCCGTCGAGATGAGGATGTTGATAATATCCACTCAATCTATGTTGACCAGTGGGATTGGGAAAAGGTTATTACGAAATCTGAACGAACAATGGAAACATTGAAAGAAACGGTTAAGTGCATTTATAACACATTAAAGCACACCGAAAGATATATCGCATCAGAGTACGAATTTGCAGAAATATTCCTTCCTGAAGAGATTTTCTTTATCACTTCTCAGGAGCTTGAAGATATGTATCCTGACCTTTCCGCAAAAGAGCGTGAATATGCAATCGCAAAGGATAAGGGTGCAGTATTCTTAATGCAAATCGGCGGTGCGTTAAAGTCCGGAAAACCTCACGATGGCAGAGCACCTGACTATGACGACTGGAGCTTGAATGGCGACATCATCGTATACTATCCGGTTCTTGATATTTCACTTGAGCTATCTTCAATGGGTATCAGAGTTGATGAAGAAACTCTATTATCACAGCTTAAAATCCGCGGAAAAGAAGAAAATGCAAAACTTCCATTCCAAAAAGCCTTACTTGACGGTGAGCTTCCATACACCATTGGTGGCGGAATCGGTCAGTCAAGAATTTGCATGTACTTCTTAAGAAAGGCACATGTTGGCGAAGTACAGTCCTCTGTGTGGCCGGAAGATGTTTTGGAAGAAGCAAAGGCTCACGGAATATACTTACTGTAAAAAAAGCTTTTAATAAAAATTTGGTCTTGTGAATTTCACAAGACCACTATTTTTGCTCATCGGAGGAATTACCATGGATAAGAACAATTTTAAACGAACAAAATTTGCCTGCCATTTTGCCTTTATTTCAACGGCATCGGCGT
>JAZNWI010000265.1:0-3751 GCA_045593305.1 Clostridia bacterium
CAAAATTTCTCCATATTCATTATATCACAACTCCTATATCTTCGCAACAAAAAATACCCGAAGATTCGGGTATTTTTGTTATATTATTTAATATTCTTATACATTGGGCCGTAAGCGTTACAAGCTCTGTAATCCTGACCCTCTTTATCCATGCCGAATGCATTCCAGCTGGCAGGTCTAAAGATTTTTTCTTCAGGTACATTATGCATACATACAGGGATACGCAAGATTGAGCAAAGTGTAATAAGGTCAGCACCAATATGTCCGTATGAAATTGCTCCGTGGTTTGCACCCCAGTTATTCATAACTTCATAAGCTGTCTTGAATGGGCTTCCCTCTTTACCGTCACATCTTGGGGCAAACCATGTACATGGCCATGTATAGTCTGTTCTCTTCCAGAGTGTATCAGAAACTTCATCAGGAAGATTAATTGTCCAGCCTTCTGCAATCTGAAGAACAGGACCAAGACCCTTTACCAAATTAAGTCTAATCATAGTTGCAGGCATTTCAGCACGGGTTAAGAATCTTGATGAGAATCCACCGCCACGGAAGTAGCCAAGGTCAGCCATATTCCAGGTAGTAGCTTTCATAACCTTATCCTGATCAGCTTCTGTCATATCCCACCACTGCTTCATAACATGGTTACCTGCATCGTCTGTAACTTCACCGCAAGCGTCAAGACAGCATGCTCCTGAATTAATTAAGTGAATAAATCCGTCAGCATCCTTTGCCTTGCCTTCGATTTCATATCCTGCAGCACGCTTTACAGCATCACCGCTCCAGTATGTTCTAACATCCGCAAACATCTGTGGTCTGTTTGTTAGTAGCTTTCCGAAAAGCATACCAAGACCGTTTAGCACATCATTTTCAGTTGCTAGTATGTATGGCTCTCTTGCACCGTTCCAGTCAAATGATGTATTTAGCATAGCTTCTGGGAAGTCACAGTTCGGATAGAAGTCTGTCCACTGTCTCTGACCCTGAAAGCCTGCTGCAATTGCGTTGTGACCAACTTTTTCTTCCTCGCAGCCTTCCGGCAAGTTTTCGTTTCCGTTCATTAAGTCCTTGATGATGCACATCATCTTAACAACAAACTCGAACTGTTCTTCCTTTTCCTTGTCGCTCTTCTGCATATCTTCCGGGTTCTTGTCAAAGCCCATATTGCACTTTTCTTTTGCCCAGCTTAGTGCCTTTTTGAATTCAGCTTCGTCATAGATACCCTCTGTCATTCGGCGGATAATTTCTACCTCGTCAACAGATTCAACTCTCATACCAAGATATTCTTCGATAAAGTTTACATCAATGATAGATCCGCCGATACCCATACAAATTGAACCAATCTGTAGGTATGACTTGCCACGCATTGTTGCTGCTGCAACTGCAGCTCGCGCAAATCTTAGAATCTTTTCTGCAACATCTTCAGGAATCTTGTCTGATTCGTCCATATTCTGAACATCGTGACCATAGATACCGAATGCAGGAAGACCTTTTTGAGCATGTGATGCCAAAACTGCTGCCAGATACACAGCACCAGGTCTTTCAGTTCCGTTAAATCCCCATACACCCTTAATTGTCATAGGGTCCATATCCATTGTTTCTGAGCCGTAGCACCAGCAAGGTGTAACAGTCAAAGTAATGTCAACACCCTCTTTTTTAAACTTTTCACGGCAAGCTGCAGCTTCCGCGACTCTGCCTATTGTTGTATCGGCAATTACAACCTTGACAGGTTCGCCGTTTGAATATTTAAGATTTGATGAAATAAGCTGGGCTGCTGCCTTTGCCATATTCATTGTCTGGTCTTCCAGTGATTCTCTTACTTTTAAAGGTCCGCGTCTTCCGTCAATTGTAGGACGAATTCCTATAACAGGATAATCTCCAACCAATCTGTTTTTTGCCATATTAAAATCCTCCTATTTATAATATTACTTTAATTATATACTTGATTTTATCTCATTACTTGTGTTACAATGGTAAAAAGTATAATTATTTTCACATTTTTTACTAAAAATTCACCAAATTTGCAATTTTAGTATAATTTTTAGGCAAAGGAGGACTTATGGGATATAACGAGCTAAAACAACACGGGACACTTGATTTCCCTATTCAGATTTATCATGTTGATAAGCATCACCCGAAATTTGAAATGGCATCCCACTGGCACACAAATATTGAGATAATAAGGGTACTTGATGGTGATTTAAAAGTGCGTCTTTCAAACACAGAATATCTTGCCAAAAAAGACGATGTGGTTTTTGTAAATTGTGAGACGGTTCACAGCGCATTCCCGTCTGAAAATTGCATTTATGAGTGCATAGTGATGAACATGGAAATGCTTTCAATACAGGATGCCGCTTGCAGATACTTTATAGAAAGCATTTTAAATCTTGAATACAAAATTGACGAGTTTTTTCCGCATAAAGATGATGAGTTCCATCAAAGCATTTATAATCTTTTCTCTTCTATGAGCAGTCTGTCATCAGGCTATAAATTCAGCGTTATAGGTGCTCTTTACCGCCTTTTTGGCATTATCATTGACAACCACTTCTATCACCCAACAAGTAGTGAAAATGCGGTTTTACAGGATAAAAATATTCCTAAGTTAAAAAATGTACTTTCTTATATAAGAAGTAACTATGACAAGCAAATTTCTCTTGAAGAAATATCAGAAATTGCAGGGATGTCACCAAAATATTTCTGTGCTTTTTTCAAGAAAATGACTTTAAAAACTCCTACTGAGTATCTTAAGACATACAGAATCGAAAAGGCTTCAAGAAAGCTTCTGAACACCGATATGAATGTTACCGACATTGCATATTCTTCTGGTTTTAATGACCTTAGCTATTTTATTAAGACATTTAAGGAAATTAAAGGTACAACACCATTAAAATTTCGTGAACAAAACTAAAAAGACCTGAAATTTAGGTCTTTTTTTTATAGGTTTTCTATTGCACTAAACACTTCATCAAGCCAGTTTCCGTCAAAAAGCTCAATCATACCCTTATCGCAAGCTCCGGCAAGGCGTGTGTCCATAGGAATTTTTGCTGTTCGGCTAATTCCGTTTCGCTTTGCTATTTCTTCAATGTGGCTTTCACCAAAAATGTGAATTTCCTTGCCACAATCAGGGCATGTTACATAGCTCATATTTTCAACAAGTGCAAGCACCGGAATATTCATAAGCTTTGCCATTTTAACAGCCTTTTCAACAATCATTCCCACAAGTTCTTGCGGTGATGATACAATTACGATTGCATCAACTGGAATGGACTGGAAAACTGTCAAAGGAACATCGCCTGTTCCCGGTGGCATGTCAATGAACATATAGTCTACATCTTCCCATACTACATCTGTCCAGAACTGCTTTACTGTTCCGGCAATTACAGGGCCACGCCAGATAACCGGGTCGGTTTCGTTCTCGGTTAAAAGATTCAGTGACATAATCTTTGTTCCCATCTTTGATCTTGACGGTAATATTCCAAACTCACAAGCTTCCGCTTTTCCTTTTATCCCAAATGTCTTTGGAATTGACGGACCTGTAATATCCGCATCTAAAATAGCTGTTTTATATCCTGCCCTTTGTGACATAACGGCAAGTAGCGATGTTACAAGGCTCTTCCCTACTCCACCTTTACCGCTTACAACACCGATTACCTTTTTAACGGAGCTTCCGTCCATTAAAGGTGCAAGTAAGCTTTCTTTTTCTCGTGATGCGCAGTTTGCAGAGCAACTTTCGCAGTTATGTGAACAACTTTCACTC
>JAZNWI010000266.1:0-4369 GCA_045593305.1 Clostridia bacterium
ACAAAGCCCGGGATAATTTCATATACGCCGGTGAGCGCTGTGAGAGCAAGACCACCGGAAACCGGCAACCACAACCAGAGCATGTCTACCAAAGCACCTACTATGATACCTGCAACTGCGCCCTTATATGTAAATCTCTTCCAGAAGAGTGAGAAAAGAACCGCAGGTCCGAATGCCGCTCCGAAGATACCCCATGCATTCGATACAAGGTCCATAATTGCCTGAGCAGCCTTTCCTTTACTGCTTGCAATAAAGAATGCGACAACTGCAATTATTATAACGATTGCACGGCTTACCCAGAGCATCTCCTTATTAGATGCATTTTTTCTGACAATCGGCTTATAAAGGTCACTTGCAAAGGACGATGCCGCAACAAGAAGCTGGGAGTCAGCAGTTGACATACTTGCCGCAATGATTGCTGCAAGAAGAAGTCCTGCAATGAACGGCGGGAAAACATCACGTGCAAGCTCAACAAATATCAAGGACTGCTTGCCTTCAGCAAGAAGTACCGAAGAAAGGTCTGTTTCGTTTGAGTACACGAACATTCTTCCGAGGTATGCTATCACAATGGTTGCAGCAAGTGAAAGAACAACCCAGATAATTGCAACTGTTGCTGACTTTTTAACCATTGATGGCTTTTCAATTGACATAAATCTTACGATGATATGCGGCATACCGAAGTATCCAAGACCCCAACCAAGACCTGATATAATGTCTTTCCAGCTTGCATTAAAGAAGTTTGCAACGAACTTGAATTCTTCTCCGTTTGGTCCTGTATAAATCGTAGATAGTGCTGATGTATCAAGAGTTCTTGTAAATGCTACAACGATTGGCACAATCAAAAGTGCTGCAATCATTAATAGTCCCTGGAAAAAGTCTGTCCAGCAAACTGCGTTAAATCCGCCAAGAAATGTGTAAACCACAACGATAGCTGCGAAAATAAGCATAGCACTTGTTCTTGTAAGTTCAGGTACTAAGGTTGTGAAAACATCTGCTCCTGCAACGAAAGCTGATGCAACATAAATTGTGAAACATACCAAGAACACAACTGCACAGATAATGCTTACAACATGGCTCTTTGATGCGAATCTGTTTGATAAGTACTGTGGAAGTGTGATTGAGTCACCTGCCGCACGAGAGAACTTACGAAGTCTCTTTGCAACCAAAATCCAGTTTGCAGCAGTACCGATTGCAAGACCGATACCAATCCACGCCTGTCCAAAGCCAAACGCCAAAATACTACCAGGTAGTCCCATCAATAGCCAGGCACTCATATCAGATGCCTGTGCACTCATTGCTGTAACCCAAGGTCCCATTGCTCTTCCGCCAAGGAAGTAGTCTTTTTCTGTCACTTCTTTTGACTTAAAGAAAAAGTAAACTCCGATGGCAAGCATTGCTACAAAATAAAGCGCAAATGCAAAAATATCCATTCTCATTGTTTTAAATCTCCTTTTTTAAATGGTTTTTATTAATACTCGGCTATTATATCACACAATTTGACAAAAAGCAATAGAGAACGAAGTATAGACTGTATTCTATACCACATTCTCTATAAAATCAATACATTTGGCTTTGTTAAAAGAAATTTTAAAAAGACTTTTTTATATACGAATTCCTGACAAAAATGTAGGCATTACTGTTTTTGCATAGGATGAGAGCGAATAGTCACCACCTGATAAGCACCAATCATATATTAAGGCTCTCTCGCTCATGGCATAAAGCTTTACAATTTCGTTAACCGTCATTTTATCGGTAAGCTCGCCGTTTTTCTGACCCTCTGTCACAATTTTTCGAAGAAGCTTATAATAAAGACGCTTATTATCAAGAAGATGTTTCTCGCCCTTTGTCACAAGCTGTGTTGAGTATAGTCTTGTTAAAAGGTCAATATCAATTCTGTCTTCAATCACCAAAAATAGCTCTCTGTTCAAATACAAAAGCTTCTCAAAAGCTGACATTTCGTCTGTGAGCTTGTCTTTTAGTTTTTCGTATTCTTCATCAAAAATATAAGAAAGTGAGCCTAAAAGGGCATCTTTACCCTCAAAATAGTGGTAGAATGAGCCTTTTGATGTTCCAGACTGGGCAATTATATCTTCAACTGTTGTATCTTCATAGCCTTGCTCGTAAAACAAATCCCAAGCCGCATTTATTATTTTACCTTTAGTGTTTCGTTCATTTTTCTTTGACATAATCTTATTCCTTTTTCTTTTTTACCTGAAGTGTCTGCACACCCCATACTCCTACAACAATCATAACCGTTGCAAGTGCTGTTTGCCATGTGAATTTTTCATCTAAGAATATAGCACCCGCAATTACCGAAACAACTGTGGTGATATTTGAAAATACTGTAGTTTTAGCAACAGGCAGATGTGTATTTGCATAATTTAAAAGCACAAAGGCAATTACCGATGACACAATTCCAAGATAGAAAATCGCCCAGAAATATTCAGGATTTTGAAAATGAATTACCAGATTTTGTGGTGTTTTAATATTCTCAAAAAGTGCTATTATCAAAAATATCAAAAGTCCGATAATTGTTTGTGCATAGGTCCGCTCAATTGCCGAAAATTCACCTGAAATCTTGCGGCTTGTTATGTTGTATGTAGCAGATGAGAGTACCGCTCCAAAAAGAAGCACTACACCAAGAATCGTAACTGTTCCGTCAGCTTGTCCTGCAAGTGCTACAATTACCACACCCATAACTGAAAGTGTTGTAAATGCGTATTGCATAGGTCTTGGCACTTCTTTTAGAAGGAATATTCCGCTTATCATACACACAACCGGGATAAGAGCAATCATAATTGAGGAAAATGCACTTGTTGTCAGTTTTATTCCGTAGGTTTCGAACAAGAAGTACAAAACCGGTTGGAAAAGTGACATTATTACAAGTTTCCATATATCTTTTGTGAATTTAATTTTCGTTTTTCTAAAAAGCATCACAATACTCATGCCGATAAATGCCATTATGTACCTGTCGGCAATCACTGTAAGTGGGGATGCGTTTCCCAAGGCAATTTTGGTGAACATAAAGCTGAACCCGAAAATTACCTGTGCACCAAGTGCTGCAAGGGTTGCTTTAACTGTTTTGTTTATCATTTTGTATCTCTTTCCTGTTTAGTTTATAGCGGTTACCTCATCGGTTTTTAAATCAATTACATAGTCAAAATCATAGTGCAAATATACTTTTTCGTTCTCTTCATCAATTGTGACATTTTCAAAATACATTTGCCCGTAAAGGCTTACTGATTTAAAGTGTCTGTTATAATATTCTTCCTCGCCTGTTTTCTTATCAAATTTAGTTAGAATTTGTGTGCCACCATGTGTTGTGGGTTGTGTCATATAAAGGAGTAAATACTCATCTGTCTCAAATCTTTGCTTTATGGTACACATATTATGTTCATAATTTGTCTGCCATTCTTCCGCAGTCGGGATTACAGGCACGGCATTTTCGATAATTTTCGCAATTTTATCCAAATAATAGTAATCTGTACCAACCTGTTGTTCCTTTTTTTCAAGAGTATATTTTCCATCTTCGCCGTGGAAAAGTTCCATATCAGGGAATCTGCATCTGTAACCTATTATATCTTCTCCATAGTATACCGGCACTATTGTATTATCAGGAAGTACTCCACCGCCTAAAACACTTCCGTTTGTGATAGCAACAGGGACAAAGTCTGCTGTTAGCTTACCGTCTTTTTCCTCTATCACCATATTAAGCGTTTTTTCGCGCAACATGTCGTGAAGCTTTGAAGAATATCTGTACATCATTTCAAGGCTTATGGTTCGCTCTTCTGCGTTCCAGACATACTTTCCGCCGATATCTGAAAAAGTATTATCATTTCCGAGTTCTTCTATTTCAACAGCCATTTTACCATTTAGCGAATAAGCCGTAAGCTCTTTTCCGCGGAAAATAGTCTTTATATCGGTTTCATAGATTTTGCCTACAGGTACTCCTGATTTTTGCACTTGTGTTTTCTTTGTTCCCACAAGATTTGATGGTGCAAAGTCCCAGATAACAAGGGTTCTTATATTATCTGCATAAGCAAACTGATTTGTTATGTCTTCAACAATAACTACAGTTTTTCCACCAATATTATATGAATCCACCCATACACCGTTTATGTATGCCTTTATGTCGGTAGAATATATTTTTCCTACCACATCTCCTGTTTTGGCATAGGAAATCGTACTTGAAGACAACAGTGTTGCGACTGTTAATAAAATAGAAAACACTTTTTTCATTTTATTTCTCCTTATTCTTTAATTTGTCTAAAATAAACTCACAATTTATATACTTCTCGGCAAGTATAGTTTTATTAAAATAATAATGGTTTGATGCTTCATATCCAAATAAACTGTTTTTTTGCATCAG
>JAZNWI010000267.1:0-2246 GCA_045593305.1 Clostridia bacterium
TCCTTCCTCTCTGCTGCTTCCTTCCAAGAAACCACTCGCGTATTGACCGACGCTGCAATCAAAGGCAAAGTTGATCCGCTCCTTGGCTTGAAAGAAAACGTTATCATTGGTAAACTGATTCCTGCTGGTACCGGCATGGGCCGTTATCGCGACATCAAAATCAAATATAACGTAGAAAAAAATGAAAAGCCTGAAGGTCAAGAATAATTTATAAAAATAATGCACTGCTGAGCTAAGCTTGGCAGTGCATTTAATTTTTCATCCGAAAGTGGTATAATGTTCTTGATAAATAGGAGGTCTCGTTATGAAAAAGCTTTTTATTTTTGTTTTGAGCATCATGATGTTGTGCGTAAGCATGACGGCTATGGCTGCCAAAAAGGAATATAACCCTTACGAAAAATATGTGCTGGGCGATAAAAAATATCAGGAAACTCTCTTGACAATTAACTCTGTGAAAATGTCTAAGATGCCCAAGGTTGCAGTAATGTATGTGAATAATTCCCAAGCAGATTATTATAAGGACATTGACAAAGAGATTATGAAGAACTTTAAGGTTATTCTTAATCCTTACGTGTACCAATTTGTTGATGGCACTCCTTATATGAAAGAGCTTGCTGAGATTGGCATTGAAGATTTAACATCTGCGGAACGTGCAGATATCCTTGACGTGTACGAAAACTCTGACGTTGATTATGTAATCTTCCTACAAATTGAGCCTATGCTGCGTAAAGATAAGGTGTCTACCTTTACCAAAGGCAAGGAGATGACTGCAACTGCTCCTTTCAAAATGCTGGACATTAAACGTAGAAAAGCGCTCTACAATGGCAGAATTACTAAAGTGGGCGAGAAGAGCACCATGTTCTTCAAGCTGGGCAATAAATCTGCTGCCATGGAAGCAATAGAGCTGATTAACGAGAAGATTAACTACGAAATCAAGAAGCGTTTGCCCAAATATAAACGCACTGAAACTACAGTCTTTGACAAAAAACCTGTTACCATTACTGTAGAACCCAAAACTACTACCAATACTACCCCTGTAAAGGAGACTGTGAATGTTAATTAAAAAGTTCCCTGCCCCAAGCAGAATAGATTATGTTCCCTCACCCTATGAGCCAAATGAAGACGGCGTTATGGATGTGGGCTATTACAATGGCGCGTTGAGTGATGGTCGTGCTTATCGCTTGGAGTGCTGGCGTATGGACGAAATGCTTATGATGACGGTGATGTTCTCCGATTTGGGATTGAGTGCCTGGAAACGCCAAGACATGTTCTATTTGCTGGAATTGGAAGGCATTTTGGAATACACTTCTTCCAAACGAGCAGTGCAGTGCGCCAAAACTAAGGATGATTCTGAAAAAGGCGTGTGGGCGCTGAATATGATGCTCTCTAATGGCAAAGGTACTTATGGAAAATTGTTAGTACCGTTAAAGAGTTATAAGTAAGCTTTTATAATTTCTAATTAAATTAAAGGTTATTGAAAAGTTCTTACGTTTTATGGTTAAACTTTTCAATAAGAAGGAGGAACCACTATGGAAAAAGAACGTTGCAACGAAGCTAATTGCCCTTGCAAAAAGGTAACCTGTGAAAATCACGGCAGATGCTGTGATTGCATTATGAACCATCGCAAAAAAGGAACCTTGGTTTCCTGTATGCGTATGATGCTTGAAGAACAAGCAGAGCAAAAATAATTTAATAGCGTCTAACAAGGAAATGCGTTATAATAAAGGCAGATAGTAATATTTGTCTTTATTTCTTATAGGATGGAGGTCTTTACGATGAAAAAATTATTGATAATGATGATGGTATCCTGCTTGATGATGCTTTGCTCCGTAGGCTTTGCTGCTGATGACCACAAAGCTTTGGCTAAGCAACAACAAACTGCGGAAAGAATTATGGATGCTTTTGACGGCGAGCCTGTTCCTCTGTACGCACAAGTAAGTGCAGGCTTTAGCGCTAATATGAAAAAAGCTGTGGATGAAAAAGCTTTTACAGAATTGCAAAAACAAGTTAAACAAAAATTTGGCACTATGAAGGAAGCAAAATTCTTTACCTTCCAACGTTTTGACCAAGCTGACCGCGTAACCTACATTGCTTCTTTTACTAAAGAAAAAATTGTAAGCATGATTTTCGCTTTCGATAAACAAAATAAATTGGTTGACTTTGCTTTTACTCCGGTGCAACAACCGGAAGCTAAACCGGCTGCTAAAAAATAACGACTGAGAGGAGAGTAACATCTCCTCTTTTTT
>JAZNWI010000268.1:0-1746 GCA_045593305.1 Clostridia bacterium
AATGTCGTGAAGAGGCTGAGACTCTTGCAATTTTAACAGGGCTTGAAATTGATTCTGCCAAAACCGGAATTAAACCTGATTTATCAGAATATTTGGGAAAATCAAAAAGGCAAAGAAGTATCTTTTTAACCTATAAGAGACTGCTTGAAAATGTTAGCAAAGGCGTAGCCGATGCAAAAAACAAGTTAAATAAATTCTTTGAAAATACAAATTGGAACGAAATTGATTCCAATGTGGAAAAGCTTCCGTACTATGCAAAAATGCTTAAAGAGGGAATTCCTAAAATTAAAGCTTCGACAATTCCGGATAATAAACTTTTCAATTTCGCCGTAGAAGATAATTGGAAAGAAAAACTTGATACAGGTATTTTAGACGCTGTCAGCACATTGATTTCGGAATACGATGAAGTGTTAAGAAGAATTAGAGTAAGCCGTGCAGATATACAGACAAAAAAGCGGTATAAGGACATTGACAGAATTCTGTTCTCACAGGGTAAAGATGAGGATTTTGATGCAGATGTCTTGTATGCAGAATTTTCTAAAATAAGTGATGAGCATTTACAAAAAATCCACGGGGCTATGATTGAGCAGAATTGGCATCTTATGATAAAAGAAGACCGGGAAGCCTTTCTTTCTGAGTGGTTGCCGGAACTCACAGAATATTTTGATATTCTGTCCGATTTCACTTTCAGCGGTTACAGAATTTTGAATGATTTAATTCTGGATATAAGAGAAGCCAATTCCGTAGAATCGTCAAGACAGTTATATCGTGACGGAGACACCGAGAATATGATTGTTATGACGGATGCCTATGTAAATAAGCTTGCATCTGACAGTTACCGTGAGGCTGTTGCAAAAAAATGCCGTGAGCTTTTAGAAAAAATTATTAAGCCTGCGGATGCGGTTAAGTATGCCGTTGCACTTGGCAAACGAGGTTTTATGTGGGATGTGCTTATTGATTATGTATCCAAAAATGCATTGAAGGTCAGGAGGGATGATTTATGATTAACGAAAGAGAAGAATTTTTAAGTTATATAAATTTCCCTGAATACAGTTCTAAGAGTAAGCAGGATTACAGTTATCTTGGCAGACTCACTCTGGAGATGTTTGAGGATTTCAGTGGGTTTGGCAGAATTCTGACCATTATTGCAAGAGGATATATGTTTGACGAAGAAGGAAATGCAGATATTTCCCGTGCAGAAAAGGCAATCCGTGCTTGGTGCAGTGTTCCTGACAAGAAAAATGCCAAGCCTTTAGAGGATTGGCAATATATAACCGATTTTCGTGCTTTGCACTATGAATTTCCGAAGCTTGTCGATAAGAATGGTAAAGGCTGGCTTTACAGACATATAGCGAATATTGTGTCTTATATAAAAAAGAACCCGGACAAGGTCAGCGTAGCTGCAACCAAGAAAATGAACGGATATTTAAGTAAATTCGAAAAGAAATGGCGAAAAAAATTTCAGCAATTCCACACCTCAATTTATGATGCTAATACCATAAACGGTTGGATAATACGATTTGACGGAATCATTGCTGATGCTCTTGAGCTTGGCCCACTTCGTGAAGATGAAATTGAAATTCCCGATTCAATTCTTCATAAGCTCCACGAAATTCTTCCCGAGAATTGTATTGAGGGAGTTGAGACTTTAATTAAGTATTATGTTGCTAATAGACAGCCTGATACTGATTGGGTTGTGATCTCGCACATAAATCTTGATGGTTATCTTGGCTATGGCACATTTAC
>JAZNWI010000269.1:0-12882 GCA_045593305.1 Clostridia bacterium
AATATATTACTTAAGGAAAAAATCGTTTAAAAACGATTTTTTCTATTTAAACAAGCATTTTTACTCGAACGAATTTCGCCTCTCGCTGTACCATCGTACAGCTTCGGGTAACCCCTACGGGCTTAATTCGTCCGTTCTGAAACATTTTTTCCTATTCCCCCAAATTGAGGGACTGTAAAAAACTAAGTTTTTTTACAGTCCCTTTTGTTGATACAAATTTATAGATTTTATTATGTAATGTTTTTTATATTTCCGACGGAGATAGAAAAAATGTTTCAGAACAGATAATCTTAACCCGAAAGCGTATATAGATACGCTGAGTTAGGTGAAGATTGTTTGTTATGGAATGTTTTTTATATTTCCGGCTCCTGAGGCATAACTATCAGAGCTATTATATATGCTAAGATGCCTGAACCACCGAGGACGGTAAAGGCAACCCAGGCAAGTCTTACCAAGGTTGGGTCAATTTCAAAATACTGTGCAATTCCACCGCACACGCCGCAAAGCTTTTTTTCGGTTTTTGATTTATATAATCTTTTTTTCATAGAAAAGCTCCTTTCATAAAAAATATACTTTTATTCAGGCTTTGCACCAACTAATGTTGCTGCCATAACAGCCTTTATTGTATGCATACGGTTTTCTGCCTCGTCGAAAACGATTGACTGCTCGCTTTCGAAAACCTCGTCGGTTACTTCCATACAGTCAATTCCGTATTTTTCGAAAATCTGTTTGCCTATAGTTGTCTTTAAATCGTGGAATGCAGGGAGACAATGCATAAAGCGACACTGTGGACCTGCATTTTCCATAACAGCTTTTGTAACTCTGTAAGGAGTAAGGTCTGCAATTCTTTCTTTCCATACATCCTCAGGCTCGCCCATTGAAACCCATACGTCGGTATAAATAACGTCTGCGTCCTTTGTTGCGTAAACAGCATCTTCAGAAAATTCAAGAATTGCACCTGTTTGCTTTGCAATTTCCTGACACTGCTCTACAAGTGCCTTATCAGGGAAATACTTTTCATTGGTACAAGCTACAAAATGCATACCCATTTTTGCACAGCCTACCATAAGAGAGTTACCCATATTATATCTTGCATCCCCCATATAAACGAGCTTTCTTCCCTTTAAAGAACCAAAATGTTCTTTAACTGTCATAAAGTCAGCAAGTATCTGTGTGGGGTGGAATTCGTTTGTGAGACCATTCCACACAGGAACGCCTGCATATTTTGCAAGCTCTTCAACAATTTCCTGACCAAATCCACGGTATTCGATACCGTCAAACATTCTACCAAGAACTCTTGCAGTATCGGCAATGCTTTCTTTTTTACCTATCTGTGAGCCTGATGGGTCAAGATAAACAGGATGCATACCCAGGTCTGCACCTGCAACCTCAAAAGCACATCTTGTTCTTGTGCTTGTTTTTTCAAATACCAATGCTATATTCTTACCCTCACAAACTTTGTGAGGGATGCCTGCTTTTTTCTTTGCTTTAAATTCAAGAGCAAGTGTTATAAGTTCATCAATTTCTTCAGAAGTAAAATCAAGAAGCTTTAAAAAACTGCGATTTTTCATATATTTTCATCCTTTCGTTACCTGTTACTCATTAGCACAGGCATTTTTTATTATAGTTATTGCTTTTTTAAGCACATCAAAGTCAATATTCAAGGCAGGAAGCAGGCGAACCTTATCCTTTGCAGTAAGACATAGAACACCACTGTTTATACATTCTTTTACAATCTCTCCTGCAGGTTTTACAGTTTTAATTCCAACCATTAACCCCATTCCACTTACAGATTCAACACCATCGGCATTTTCCAACTCGCTGAAAATATATTCGCTTTTAGCTTTAACTTGATTTAAAAACGCATCATCAAGTCTCGAAATAACGCTTAACGCACCTGCACAGCAAACAGGATTTCCGCCATAGGTTGAACCGTGGTCGCCGAAGCCTAAAACGTTTTCAACCTTTTCTCCAAGCAGAGCCGCTCCCAATGGAAGCCCTCCACCTATACCTTTGGCTGTTGATACAATATCAGGCTTTACATCGTAATTCATATAGGCATATAATTTGCCTGTTCTTCCGTTGCCTGTCTGTACCTCGTCAATCATAAGAAGAATATCTTCTTTCTGACAGATTTTATACACACCTTCAAGAAACTCTTTATCAAGAGCGATAACACCGCCCTCGCCCTGTACACATTCTACCATAATACCGCAAACCTTGTTTTGGGAAACAACCTTTTCAAGGGCCTCCAAATCGTTTGCAGGAGTATGTACAAAACCTCCTGTAAGAGGTAAAAACAACTCGTGATAATGCTCCTGTCCTGTAGCTGCAAGGGTTGTAACAGTTCTTCCGTGAAAGCTGTTTTCAAGGGTTACTATTGTTGTGTATTCCTTACCCTTTTTATCAGCTCCGTACTTACGTGCAACCTTTATTGCACATTCGTTTGCTTCTGCTCCTGAATTGGAAAAAAACACCTTTTTCATACCTGTTTTTTCGCAAAGAGTCTCAGCAAGCTTTGCGCAAGGCTCTGTATAGTAAAGGTTAGACATATGCTGTACTGACGTCAGCTGATTTGTTACAGCCTTAATCCACTCGTCATCACAAAGACCGAATGCAGTAACACCGATGCCTGAACCCATATCAATATATTCTTTTCCTGTTTCGTCCTTTACGACGCTTCCCTTACCTGAAACGATTTGCACATCGAAACGGTTGTAAGTATTTGCAACGTATTTTTTATCAGTTTCTTTTATATTCATTATCTTCACTCTTTTACCTAATCTGTATTTATGAAAGCTTAACCATAGTACCTGCACCCTCATCTGTGAGAATTTCCATCAGAATAGAATGAGGAACACGTCCGTCCATTATAACAACATTTGAAACGCCTTTAGCTATTGCCTCAACACAGCAGTCAACCTTAGGAATCATACCCCCTGAAATGATACCCTCTTTACGAAGCTGTGCAGCATCTGCAACAGTTATTTCAGGAATCAGTGTTGACGGGTCATCCTTATCCCTTAAAATTCCTGCAATGTCAGTCATCATAATAAGCCTTTCAGCACCTAAAGCACCTGCAATATATGCAGCCGCAGTATCTCCGTTGATATTGTAAGCATTTCCGTCTTTATCACAGCCTATTGTTGAAATAACAGGAATGTATCCTTTTTCAAGCAAATCTATAACAGGGTCAATGTTGATTTTGGTTACTTTTCCTACAAAACCAAGTCTTTCATCCTTAATCTGTGCTTCAATCAGTCTTCCGTCCATACCCGAAATACCCATAGCCTTGCCGCCTTTGGTTTCGATTAAATTAACAAGGGTTTTGTTAACCTTACCTGCAAGTACCATTTGCACAATATCAATAGTTTCCTGGTCAGTAACTCTTAATCCGTCAACAAACTTTGGCTCTTTTCCGAGCTTAGACATCATTTCGCTTATTTCAGGACCGCCTCCGTGAACTAAGACAATCTTAACACCTATAAGCCACAAAAGGGCAATATCTTCCATAACCTGCTGTTTTAAGGTTTCGTTAATCATAGCGTTTCCGCCATATTTTACTACAACAATTTTACCATTATATCTTTTTATGTAAGGAAGTGCCTGTGTAAGCACTTCCGCTCTTTGTAAATTTGAAAAATGATTATCCATATAAACCTCCGATTTAGTGGAAAATTACAATATGCAAACTACGCTTTCCGATGACTTTAGTTTGCTATAGCCTTAAGATATGCGCAGTAGGCTGCATCCAATCGAACTTTGCCTTTCGCCTCGTTCTCTTGGGCATCCCTTGCACCCCAAGAGTACTTCCTCACTTCGTTCAGGGCGCGTACATGCCATTAGCGGAAAGCAAACTACGCTTTCCGATGACTTTAGTTTGCTATAGCCTTAAGATATGCGCAGTAGGCTGCATCCAATCGAACTTCGCCTTTCGCCTCATTCTCTTGGGCATCCCTTGCGTACATGCCATTAGCGGAAAGCAAACTACGCTTTCCGATGGCATAGTAATCAGGTTCTGTAATCGCCGTTTATTTTTACATAATCATATGTAAGGTCGCAGCCCCAGGCAGTTGCTTCAAGGTCTCCGTCGTTTAAGCAAACAAGAATTTCAATTTCCATTTCAAGCAAAATTTCCTTTGCCTTTTCTTCTGAAAAATCAATTCCTGAACCATTTTTACAAACCTCTACAACACCCTTAGGCGATGAAAAAGCTACATCAATTTTTGTAACATCCACATCTGCACCACTGTAGCCTATTGCACATAAAACTCTGCCCCAGTTAGCATCTGCACCAAACATTGCTGCCTTTAAAAGTGATGAACAAATAACACTTTTTGCAACTGTTCTTGCCACTGTAACATTCTTAGCTTTTGATACTTTACATTCCAGAAGCTTTGTTGCACCTTCACCATCTCCTGCGATAGTTCTGCAAAGGTGAATACAAACTGTATTAAGAGCTTCCATAAATACCTTAAAGTCATCACATTCACAGTCGATCTCCACATTTCCTGCCATACCATTGGCAAGAACTGTTACCATATCGTTAGTGGATGTGTCTCCATCTATGCTGAGCATATTAAAGGTTGCATCTATATCACTTGACAACGCTTTCTTGAGCATAGGATGAGAAATATTTACATCAGTTGTTATAAATACAAGCATAGTTGCCATATTAGGATGAATCATACCACTTCCCTTGGCAATACCTCCCATATGACAAACCTTTCCGTCAATGGTAAATTCAACAGCAATTTCCTTTTCAACAGTATCTGTTGTCATTATAGCTTCAGCTGCTGCTTTCCCACCATCACAGCTAAGTCCTTTTGTAAGGTCAGAAATTGAATTTGCGATAGGTGTGATGTCAAGCTTTTGTCCGATAACACCTGTTGACGCAACAACTACGTCAGAGGGAGAAATTTCAAGCTCACTTCCTACAAGAGAACACATCTGCTGTGCAATTTCAATTCCGTTTGCGTTACAGGTGTTTGCATTACCACTGTTACAAATAACAGCCTGTGCAAAACCGTCAGAAATATTATTTTTGGTAACTGTTAAAGGAGCACCCTTAACAAGATTTCTTGTGTAAACAGCAGCTGCAGTTGCTTTCTTTTCACTGAAGATAAGAGCTAAATCCTTTTTGGTACGGTTTTTTCTTATGCCACAGTGAACTCCGTTTGCTTTAAAGCCTTTTGCAGCACAAACGCCACCATCTATAATTTTAATCATTTGTATATCTACCTTTCCTGCAGAGAATTTATTCTTTAAATTATAATTCAAGTCCTGTTGCTTCATCAACACCCATTACAATGTTCATATTCTGAATAGCTGAGCCTGAAGCACCTTTTCCCAGATTATCAAATCTTGCTGTAAGTATAATTCTTTCTTCATTACCGAAAACACTTATTCCCATATCATCTCTTGAGGAATATGCCGCCGCTGATAAAAATCCGTCGCTGTCGCCCTCTTCGTCAAAATGAATAATCTTTGAATTATACACACTTTTGTAAACATCTTTAATATCCTGCAAATTGCCCGATAAATCCTTTACAAACAGAGGAACTGTTACCTCCATACCACTGTAAAAATCACCTACTATAGGGCAAAACACAGGTGCGTTTTCAAGAGAACATATTTTAACCATTTCCTTAAGGTGCTTATGAGTCTGTCCCAGTGCGTACTGTCTTGGTGCACCAAGCAAAGCACTTCTGCTTTCATCTTCGTATTCGGCAATCATTTTTTTGCCGCCGCCTGAATAGCCTGTAAGAGAAAAGCTGGTAAGATTTGCGTCCTTTTTAATTATACCCTTTTCCACCAAAGGAGCAACTAAAGCAACAAAACCACTTGCGTGGCAACCAGGATTTGCAATTAATTTTGAATTTTTAATTTTCTCCCTGGCTCCTGTAAGCTCAGGAAATCCGTATGCCCATTTTTCATCAGTTCTGTGTGCAGTTGATGTATCAATTATTACAGTTTTATCATTTTCAAGTAAACCGACTGCCTCAATTGCCGCCGCATCGGGAAGGCATAAAAATACAATATCGGAATTATTTATAGCATCTCGTCTCGCGGATAAATCCTTTCTTATTTCATCAGGAAGAATGATTAATTCCACATCACTGCGTGCAGAAAGTCTGTCATAAATTCTCAGGCCTGTAGTTCCTGCACTTCCGTCTATAAATACCTTTGCCATACCCTCGCCTCCAAAAATTTATATTTTTTCATTGGTTTTGCATAAATATTTAACAAATACATTCCCATAATAATGGACATTATATCTTATTTTCCTGTATTTGTCAAGCCTTTACGACTATTATTTTTGTATTTTTATGCATTTTTTATAATAATTTATGCATAAATAAAAAGGATATGCAAAAATCATTTGCACATCCTTTAGGTAAAGCTTGTTTGTTATGCATCCCAATTACGCTTCTACTTTTTCAAGCTCGCTTGTACAGTTAGGGCAACGGGTGGCCTCAATATTGATTTCTGTTTTACAGAAAGGACAAACCTTTGTTGTAGGAGCTGCAGGTGCCTCGGGCTTTTTGCCAAATGACATAATTTTGGAAACTGCTTTAACAAGGCAGAAGAGAACAAAAGCAGTAATTAAAAAGTTAACTACTTCAGTTAAAAATGCTGCTGAGTTTGTTTTCATCATTACACCTGTAATAGGCTCTTTTGCTGTTACAAACTTTAAAATAGGGTCGATGAAATTTGCAGTAAGAGATTTTACTATACCTGTAAAGGCTGTAGCAATAATAACACCGACTGCCATGTCAAGGACATTGCCCTTTAATGCAAATTCTTTAAATTCCTTTAAAAACTTTTTCATATGTTATATTCTCCTTTATATAAAATATTTTTTTACTTCTTCAAATGAAACGCCAAAGCTTCCCTGAATCATGCTTCCTCTTCCGCCGCCTCTTCCGTTTAATGCAGAGTTGATTTCCTTTGCTTTTTCGCCTACATCAATACTGCTGCTTCCAATTATATATCTGAGAGAGTTTTCTGTTTCAAAGCAGAGAACGAAAAGTCCTGAGCATTTATCTTTACCCATATTAACAAGATTAATAAGTGCATTTAAATTAAGCTCGTCGAATAAAACGCAATGATTTCCCTCTTTATAGGGCAGGCTTTCCACAAACTGCTGTGCAAGAAGATTGTTTTTTTCAGCAAGAACTTTTTTTGTTTCAGTTAAAGTGTCATTGAGTCTTGCTACACCGTCAGCAATATTTTCAGCAGGAACAGAAAGAAGATTTGAGATAAATTTTGCATTTTCCCATTTATTCTTATAATCCCAAAATGCCATCTGTCCTGCTGCAACAAAAATTCTGATACCACCCTTGTGCTTCATCCACCACAGAATTTTGAACATTCCTGCCTCGGAGGTTGTTCTTAAATGAGGTGCACAGCAGGCACAAATATCAACATCTTCTATTTCAACAATTCTTACCTTTCCGTCATAGACTTCCTTTTTGCTCCGGTAAGGAATTTTTTCAAGCTGTGCTTCATCAGGGAAATATGCTTTTATACTTTTATTTGCCCATATTGCCTTGTTGGTTTCATATTCCAAAGTAAAAAGCTGTTCTTCGGTAAGAAAAATATCAAAATCGACAGTTACGGTATTATCAAGATGAAAGCCCGTATTCTCACAACCAAAAAGGCGATTTGCAATACCACTGAAAATATGCTCTGCAGTGTGAATTTGCATTTTTTTGAAACGTTCTTCCCAGTCAAGAACACATAAATATTCTCTTCCTGTTTCTATCTTCTGTTTTGTATAGTGATACACAAAAGAATTTTCAATCTGTGTGTCAAAAACCTCGGCTTGTCCTATTCTGCCTGTATCTCCTTTTTGTCCGCCTTGTTCGGGGAAAAAAGCAGTTCTGTCAAGAAGACACTTAAAACCGTTTTCTACCTTTTCGCAGGAAATAACCTTTGCAGAAAACTCTTTTATGTAGCTGTCAACATCGTATAGTTTTTCCATATTACAAAATTGCTTTAAGACGGATATCTACTTCTTTTAAGAAATCCTCTGTATTAACCTTTTTCTTATTGGGGAGAGTTGAAAGAAGTGCTAAATCTCCTGTCATAACTCCCTCTTCAATAGTTGTAATTACTGCTTTTTCAAGACAGTCAGCAAAACGGCACAAATCATCAAGACCGTCAAGCTCGCCTCTTTTTCTGAGTGCTCCTGTCCACGCAAACAATGTTGCAACGCTGTTTGTAGAGGTTTCTTCGCCCTTTAAGTATTTATAGTAATGTCTTTGTACTGTACCATGAGCAGCTTCGTACTCATAAACCCCTTCAGGAGATACAAGAACCGATGTCATCATCGCAAGAGAACCGTAAGCTGTTGCTACCATATCGCTCATAACATCACCGTCATAGTTTTTGCAAGCCCAGATGTAACCGCCCTCGGAACGGATAACTCTTGCCACAGCGTCATCAATGAGTGTATAGAAATATTCAATTCCTGCTTTTTCGAATTTTTCCTTATATTCTTTTTCGAAAATCTCATTGAATATATCTTTGAAACGGTGGTCGTAAATTTTGGAAATAGTATCCTTTGACGCAAACCATATATCCTGCTTTAAGTCAAGTGCATAATTAAAACAACTTCTTGCGAAAGAAGATATTGATTTGTCTGTATTATGAAGTCCCTGAATAACTCCGTCTGTACCGTCAAAATTATGTATAAGGCTTCTTGTTTCGTTTCCGTCCTTGTCAGTATATACAAGCTCGCATTTTGAACCCTGAGGAACCTTAAGCTCTGTATTTTTATAAACATCTCCGTAAGCATGACGGGCAATTGTAATAGGCTTCGTCCATGTAGGAATAAAAGGAGTTATGCCCTTAACAATAATAGGTGTTCTGAAAACTGTTCCGTCAAGAGCAGCTCTTATTGTACCGTTGGGAGATTTCCACATTTCGGTTAAATTATATTCTTTAACTCTGTCTGCATTAGGGGTGATTGTTGCGCACTTTACTGCAACACCATACTTTTTAGTTGCCTCGGCTGAATCAATTGTAACCTGATCTTTTGTTTCGTTTCTGTACTCAAGTCCAAGGTCGTAATATTCTGTTTTAAGGTCTACATAAGGAAGAATTAATATATCCTTAATCATTTTCCAGATAACTCTGGTCATTTCGTCCCCGTCCATCTCAACAAGAGGGGTGGTCATTTTAATTTTCTCACTCATATGCTCGTTCCTTTCAAATTAGTCCAAAATACATTTTATCACAAAATGCCAAAATAAACAATAGTTAGTTTTCGGAATTTTGAACTGTTACAAAAATTGGTGTATTTTATTTATTTTGGTGTTGAAAATAGTTAGATTTTGATGTATAATATAAAGATGTAGTAATTATTAATGCAATGTTTAAACCAAAGAGGACTGAATATGCAGAAATTAAAAATCAAAAAAAGCGACTGGTACGCTGTGCCAAACATATTGGGGTATATTCGAATTATTCTTATACCCTTGTTTGTGTGGAAGTATTTATCTGCCCGGACAAATCTTGATTATTACCTTGCAGCAGGCATTGTTATACTTTCAAGTCTCACTGATATGTTTGACGGGAAAATCGCGCGCAAATTCAATCAGATAACAGAGCTGGGTAAATTAATCGACCCTGTTGCCGACAAGTTTACTTTGTGTGCAATTTTAATTTGCTTCTCAATTAAATTTGATAATTTGTTCAAAGTTTTATTGCTTTTATTCCTGGTTAAGGAAATCACAATGGGACTTCTTACCATACTTTTATTTCAGAAGCACGGTAAAAAGCTTGACGGAGCAAAATGGTTCGGTAAATTTGCTACCGCAGTAACGGATGTTATTGTAGTTCTGCTTCTGTTATTCCCTCATTCAATGCAGCATGATATTTACAGCAAATATCTTATTTATGCTATGATTTTTATTGTGGCAACAGTTATGCTTTTTGCTTTTATAATGTATACAAAGGTTCTTCTTAAGATGCTTTTTGAAGCTATAGGAAATAATAAAAAAAATCGTTAAAGGAAGCAAAGTCATGTATAATCCAAAATCACTTAAAGCAGAAGAATTCATCAGCCATGACGAAATTCTCCAGACACTTGAATACGCCGAAAAAAACAAGGACAACCTTGATTTAGTTGACAGTATTATAGAAAAAGCAAAAGAAAGAAAAGGGCTTACTCACAGGGAAGCCTCTGTTCTTCTTGCCTGTGAAAACGAAGAAAAAACAAAAGAAATTTTTGAATTGGCTCAGCAGATAAAGAAAGATTTTTACGGAAACAGAATTGTTATGTTCGCGCCCCTTTATCTTTCAAATTACTGCGTAAACGGTTGTGTTTACTGCCCTTATCATTTAAAAAACAAAACTATTCCGAGGAAGAAATTAACTCAGGAGGAAGTAAAGGCAGAGGTTATCGCACTTCAGGATATGGGTCATAAAAGACTCGCCATCGAAGCCGGTGAAGACCCTGTAAATAACCCTATTGAATATATTTTAGAGTGTATCAACACGATTTACTCAATCAAGCATAAAAACGGAGCAATTCGCAGAGTTAATGTAAACATTGCGGCAACCACTGTTGAAAATTACAGAAAATTAAAGGACGCAGGAATCGGAACATATATCCTTTTTCAGGAAACCTATCACAAGGAAAGCTATGAAGCACTTCATCCCACAGGACCCAAGCACGACTATGCTTACCATACCGAAGCTATGGACAGAGCCATGGAGGGTGGAATTGACGATGTAGGTTTAGGTGTTTTATTCGGTCTTGAGCTTTATAAATACGAATTTGCAGGACTTCTTATGCACGCAGAGCATTTGGAAGCTGTTCACGGAGTAGGCCCTCACACTATCAGTGTACCCCGTCTTAAACGTGCTGATGATATTAACCCCGATGACTTTGACAACGGAATAAGTGATGAAATTTTTGCCAAGCTTTGTGCTCTTATAAGAATATCCGTTCCATACACAGGTATGATTATATCAACCCGTGAAAGTCAGGAGGTACGAGAAAAGGTTATTCGTCTGGGTGTGTCCCAGATAAGTGGTGCATCAAGAACGTCTGTGGGTGGTTACACTCAGGAGGAAAGACCAACTGATACCGAGCAGTTTGATGTATCAGACCAGAGAACTCTTGACGAGGTTGTAAAATGGCTTATGGAATCAGGCTACATTCCGTCATTTTGTACTGCCTGCTACCGTGAAGGCAGAACAGGCGACAGATTTATGACTCTCCTTAAAAACGGACAAATTCAGAACTGCTGCCACCCAAATGCGCTGATGACATTAAAGGAATTTTTGATGGACTACGCAAGTGCTGAAACAAAAGAAATCGGTGAAAAAATGATTAAAGAAGAATTAAATAACATCCCTAATGAAAAGGTAAGAAAAATCTGCGAGGAAAATCTTGAAAAAATTGCAAAGGGAATAAGAGATTTCAGATTTTAAAAATTCAAGACATACGGAGAACTGTCTTATGGAACTTAACAAAACCCCTGCCTCAGGCAGAATCAATATAAGCTTTTTCGGAAAAACAAATGCAGGTAAATCCAGCCTTGTAAACGCTTTTACAGGGCAGGATTTTGCTATTGTTTCCAATGTAGCAGGAACTACTACAGACCCTAATATAAAGGCTATGGAGCTTTTACCCTTAGGGCCTGTTTTAATTTGCGACACTCCCGGTTACGGAGATTTTTCAGTGCTTGGAGAAAAAAGAATTGAAAAAACAAAACAGATTTTAAGAAAAACAGATATTGCAATCCTTGTTACAGAAGAATTGTCAAAAGATGACGAAGAATATATAAATCTTTTCAAAGAAAATGACATTCCATTTGTTGTTGCATACTCAAAAGCCGACCTTGGGAATATAAGAAAAGAGCTTAAAGAAAACGAGATATCTGTAAGCTCAAAAACAGGTGAAAATATAAATCTTCTTAAAGAAATGGTCGCAAAGCTTGTAAAAACGGATAATCTTGAAATTAACCTTGTGGGTGATTTTGCAGAAGAAAAGGATTTATTTATTTTAGTTACCCCCATTGACGAAGCTGCACCAAAAGGAAGACTTATTCTTCCCCAGCAACAGACAATCCGTGATATTCTTGACCATAATGCAGTAACGGTAGTTGTAAAGGAAACAGAGCTTTGTGATGCACTGAAATATATGTCTGTAAAGCCAAAAGCAGTTATTTGCGACAGTCAGGTTTTTGCAAAAGTTGCACCCCTTGTTCCCGAAGATATAAATCTTACTTCCTTTTCAATCTTAATGGCAAAATACAAAGGCTTCCTCGAAACTGCAGTTAAAGGTGTAACAAGAATCAACAGTCTTAAGGATGGAGATAAGGTTCTTATTTCCGAGGGATGCACCCACCACCGTCAATGCGGCGATATAGGAAGTGTTAAAATTCCCGCTCTGCTGAAAAAATACACAGGCAAAAACTTAGAAATTGTCCTCTCGTCAGGAAGTGAATTTCCTGAAAACCTTAAAGAGTTCAGCCTTATAATTCATTGTGGTGGCTGTATGCTTAACAACAGGGAAATGAAATACAGAATGAATTCTGCAATTAAGCAAAATATACCCTTTACAAATTACGGTACCGCCCTTAGTTTTATGAACAAAATATTAAAAAGAAGCCTATCTGTCTTCCCCGAAATCCAAAAACTTACAGAATAAAAAAAAGGAGCTGTAGCAAAACAGATTTCGTTTTGCTACAGCTCCTTTGGGGTGGACGGAAAATAGTGCATATTGGACAAACTGAGCCAACAAAGCCAAATTCAAAGGCTTTGTTGGGTTACCCGAAGGCGTACGATGGTACGTCGAGAGGCGAAGTTTGTTCAAAACACAAGGCACTTTGTAATAGAAATTCGTTATTTAACGAATTTCTT
>JAZNWI010000270.1:0-11088 GCA_045593305.1 Clostridia bacterium
GGTGAATTTATGTCAAAATTTTTTATACCAAAAGAAAATATTTCGTCTGACAGTTTGATAATTACAGGCGAAGATGTAAAACATATAAGCAAGGTTTTAAGAATGGGGATTGGAGACGAAATCACTTGTTGTGATGGGCAAGGTAACGATTATAATGCGCGCATTATGTCGTTAGGAACTGAAATTAGCTGTGAAATCGTCGAAAAGATAAAATGCGACACCGAACCTAATATTCATGTAATTTTGATTCAGGGCGTTCCTAAAGCTTCTAAGATGGACTACATTATTCAAAAGACAACAGAACTAGGCATCTCGGAAATTTATCCTTGTGAACTTTCAAGATGCGTTTCCAAAATAGATGGCGATAAAAAGATTCAAAGATGGCAGAAAATATCCGAAGAAGCTTCAAAACAGTCGGGAAGAGGCATTATACCAAAGATACATAATCCAATTAACATCAAAGAAGCAATTGAAGTTCTAAAGTCTTGCGATGTTGCATTCGTTCCTTACGAATGTGCTGAAGAAAATTACTTGAAGCCTCTTTTGACATCCTTTAAAAAGCCTAAAACTGTGGCTTTTATGATAGGACCTGAGGGTGGATTTGACAAATCAGAAATTGAAAAATTGGGAGATATACCGGCAGTTTCATTAGGAAAACGAATACTTCGAACCGAAACAGCAGGCGAAGCAGTGCTCTCAATGATTATGTATGAGCTTGGCGACATAAACGGAAATAATTAACTTTTAAAAACGTATTGCCTTTTGGCATACGTTTTTGTGCTAAAAGAAAGGCAATAACATGGACAAATTTGAGCTTGTGTCTGACTTTCAAATGTCAGGCGACCAGCCGGAGGCCGTTAAAACTCTTACCGAAGGAGTTTTAAACGGCGAAAAATTTCAAACTTTAGTCGGTGTTACAGGGTCGGGAAAAACATTTACAATGGCAAATATCATTGCCAATGTAAACAAGCCAACCCTTATTTTAGCGCACAATAAAACTCTGGCAGCACAGCTATATAGCGAATTCAAAGAGTTCTTCCCCAATAATGCTGTTGAATTTTTTGTATCCTACTATGACTATTACCAACCTGAAGCTTATATTGCGTCTTCTGATACTTATATTGAAAAGGACTCATCCGTTAATGATGAAATTGATGAGCTTCGTCACAGCGCAACTTTTGCACTTTTTGAACGAAAAGATGTTATAATTATTTCCAGCGTGTCCTGTATATATGGTCTTGGCGACCCTGAAGACTATGAAAATCTTATGCTATCACTAAGAGTAGGGATGGTTAAAGACCGCGACGAAATACTAAGAAAGCTCATTGATATGCAGTATGAGCGAAATGATATCAACTTCATAAGAAACAAATTTCGTGCTCATGGTGACGTTCTGGAAATTTTTCCTTCAAACTATAAAGACCGTGCCATAAGAGTTGAATTTTTTGGTGACGAAATAGATAGAATTTCTGAAATAAATGTTGTAACAGGGGAGATAGTTGGTATAAGAAACCATGTTGTTATTTCTCCTGCATCTCACTATGTTACAACGGGTGATAAAATGAAGCTTGCCATCTCGGGAATCCTGGACGAGCTTGGGGAAAGAGTAAAGTACTTTAAAGACAACAATCAGCTTATCGAAGCACAAAGAATTGAGCAGCGAACAATGTATGATGTTGAGATGCTTCAGGAAATCGGATTTTGTCAGGGAATTGAAAATTATTCCCGACTGATTAGCGGCAGAAAACCAGGCACTCCGCCATATACTCTTTTAGACTATTTCCCGGATGATTTCTTGATGTTTATAGACGAATCACATGTTACTGTTTCACAGGTAAGAGCGATGTATAATGGTGACAGAGCCAGAAAAGAATCTTTGGTTGACTACGGATTCAGACTTCCATCTGCTTTTGATAACAGACCCCTTAAATTTGACGAGTTTGAAAACCGGGTTAATCAGGTGATCTTTACTTCTGCAACTCCGGGTGATTACGAAAAAGAACACTCAACTGTAAATGCAGAGCAGATTATAAGACCTACTGGGCTTTTAGATCCCATTGTTCATATTCGTCCTGTTGATAACCAGATAGATGACCTTATATCAGAAATCAATATCCGTGCCACAAGACAGGAAAGAGTACTTGTAACTACCCTGACCAAGAAGATGGCAGAAAATCTTACAGACTATCTTCGTGAAATGGGGATAAAAGTCAAGTATATGCACTCTGAAATTAAGACTATCGAGCGAACTGAGATAATCCGTGACCTCAGAATGGGAAAATTTGATGTACTGGTTGGAATTAACCTGCTACGAGAAGGTCTTGACCTTCCGGAAGTTTCTTTGGTTGCTATTTTAGACGCTGATAAAGAAGGATTCCTTCGAAGCGAAACTTCCTTAATACAGACAATAGGAAGAGCTGCGAGAAATGAAAATGGTACGGTTATTATGTATGCAAATACAATTACCGGCTCAATGCAAAGGGCGATTGACGAAACAAACCGCCGTCGCAGAATTCAGGATAACTTTAATAAAAAACATGGCATTATCCCTCATACTATTAAGAAAGATATTCGTGAAATAATAGAATCAGTAAAAGCAGTAGAGCCAACAGCTACTGAAAATCCGGTTAGCCTACAAGTTATGATAGAAAACTTACACGATGAAATGCTACTCTGTGCCGAAAATCTTGAATTTGAAAAAGCTGCAGAGCTTCGTGATAGGATAAACCAATTAAAAGAGATGGTAGAGAAATGAAGAACTATATAGATATTAAAGGTGCAAAGGTACACAACTTAAAAAATGTATCACTAAAGATACCAAGAGAGAAATTAGTTGTCCTGACCGGTCTTTCCGGTTCAGGAAAAAGTTCGCTTGCTTTTGATACAATTTATGCAGAAGGACAAAGACGATATGTTGAGTCTCTTTCATCCTACGCACGCCAGTTTTTAGGACAGATGGAAAAACCTGATGTGGAGAGTATCGATGGCCTTTCTCCCGCAATCAGTATTGACCAGAAAACAACATCGAAGAACCCGCGTTCAACTGTAGGTACTGTTACTGAAATTTATGACTATTTAAGGCTTTTATATGCGCGAATTGGTGTTCCGCATTGTCCGAAATGCGGTAAGGAAGTAAAAAAACAAACAATTGACCAGATTGTTGACCATGTTCTTGAACTTCCGGAAGGTACAAAAATACAGGTTTTAGCACCTGTAATCCGTGGTAAAAAAGGTGAACACAAAAAAGTGTTTGAAACCGCTAAAAAATCAGGTTATGTTCGTGTAAAAGCCGACGGAATACAGTATGACTTATCGGAAGAAATCAATTTAGAAAAAACAAAAAAGCATAATATTGAAATTATTATAGATAGACTTATAATACGCGAAAATATTGTAAAGCGTCTTAGTGAATCTATTGAAAATGCCGTTGAACTTACCGACGGTCTTGTTTCAATAGAGATTATTGATGGCGAAATACTGAATTTCAGCCAGAATTTCGCATGTGATGATTGTGGAATAAGTCTTCCTGAGCTGGAACCAAGAAGCTTTTCCTTCAATAATCCTTATGGCGCATGTCCTACTTGTGACGGACTTGGAAGCCTCTCAAAAATTGATGCTGACCTATTAATAGTAGACGAAAACAGAACTCTTTTAGGTGGAGCTATTAACTGTATGGGTTGGGCTGCACCGGGAATTGCCGACAGTATGGCACATATGTATTTCAAAGGAATCCTGGACCATTTTGGTGCGGATTATGAAACACCTTGGAAAGATTTGCCGGAAGAAGTCAAGCATACAGTTTTATACGGAACGAATGGAGAAAAGCTTTGTTTCCACTACACAAGAAACTATGGCAGTGGGACTTTTAATGCTGTTTATGAAGGTGTTGTAAACAACCTTGAAAGACGATACCGTGAAACTACTTCTGAATATTCAAAAGGGGAAATAGAGAAGTATTTAAACGAAACTATTTGTCCTGATTGTCATGGTGCGCGTTTATCAGATGCAATTTTAGCTGTTACAGTAGGTGGAAAAAATATTTATGAATTTACTTGCATGTCCATAAAAGACGAAATGGACTTTATAAATAATTTGAAACTTACAGAGCGCGAACAGTTTATTGCAAATCAGATTATTAAAGAAATTAAAGCAAGACTTAAATTCCTGCTTGATGTAGGCCTTGATTATCTGACTCTTGCTCGTGCATCAGCAACTCTATCTGGTGGCGAAGCGCAGCGAATCCGACTCGCAACCCAGATTGGTTCAGGGCTGATGGGAGTTTTATATATCCTGGATGAGCCGAGTATAGGTCTTCACCAACGAGACAATGCAAGGCTTATTGAAACTCTAAAACATCTACGGGATTTAGGGAATACTGTTCTTGTGGTTGAGCATGACGAAGATACAATGTATGCCGCTGACCATATTATTGATGTTGGACCGGGTGCTGGAATTCACGGTGGTGAAATTATTGCACAAGGTACAGTAAATGATATTAAGAAGAACAAAAAATCTTTAACAGGACAATATCTTTCGGGTGCAAAGAAAATTGACGTACCAAAAGAGAGAAGAAAGAGTAAAGACTTTATCGAAATTGTTGGTGCTAAAGAAAACAACCTAAAAAATGTAGATGTAAAAATCCCTCTTGGTGTATTCACTTGTGTAACAGGTGTTTCCGGCTCAGGAAAGAGCTCTTTAATAAACGAAATACTTTACAAAAAACTTGCAAAGGAGTTAAATCGTGCAGGAACTCATCCTGGAGAACACAAGACAATAAAGGGAATAGAAAAACTGGATAAAATAATTAACATTGACCAGTCTCCGATAGGAAGAACCCCTCGTTCAAACCCTGCGACCTACACAAATGTATTTAACGATATCAGGGATGTTTTTGCATCCACAAACGAAGCTAAAGTTCGAGGTTACAAACCAGGAAGATTCAGCTTTAATGTTAAAGGCGGAAGATGTGAAGCTTGTTCTGGTGATGGTATTGTTAAGATAGAAATGAACTTCCTTGCTGACATTTTTGTGCCATGTGAAGTTTGTAAGGGACAAAGATATAATCGTGAAACTCTTGAAGTCCGATATAAAGGCAAGAACATTTATGAAGTTCTGGATATGACAGTCGATGAAGCAGTAGAGTTCTTTAAAAATCTGCCAAAAATTAAGCGTAAAATTGAAACACTGCAACAGGTTGGTCTTGGATACATTAAGCTTGGTCAGAGCTCTACAACATTATCAGGTGGCGAAGCACAGCGAGTAAAGCTTGCTACTGAGCTTTCAAAAAAAGCAACAGGGAAGACAATATATGTTCTTGACGAGCCTACCACAGGTCTTCATACAGCCGATGTTCACAGACTTATCAAGGTGTTACAAACCCTTGTTGATGCCGGAAATACAGTTGTTGTAATTGAGCACAATCTTGACATCATTAAAACTGCCGACCACATTATTGATTTGGGCCCTGAAGGTGGAAATGGCGGTGGAACTGTTGTTTGTACAGGAACACCTGAAGAAGTATGTAAATGTGAAAAATCCTACACAGGAAAATTCCTGAAAAAATATTTAGAGGAGTAGAGTATGTTTGACTTAATTTTATTTGACCTCGATGGTACACTTACAGACCCAAAAGAAGGAATAACAAATTGTGTTAAGTATGCACTACAACACTTCGGTATTGAAGAAAATGATGAAGCAATACTGTTATCGTTTATAGGACCGCCTTTGTATGATTCTTTCAGGGGATTATATGGTTTTTCTGACGAAGATGCAAACCTGGCGGTAGAAAAATATCGTGAACGATTCTCCGTTACTGGGCTTTTTGAAAATAGAGTTTTGGATGGTGCTGTGGAAATTTTAAAGGCTTTAAAAGATGCAGGAAAAACAACGGCACTAGCTACATCAAAACCGCTTGTTTTTGCAGAAAGAATTGTAGAGAAATACGGTCTATCTGAATATTTAGATTATGTTGTTGGTGCTGACTTAAAAGGCGGTATAAATTACAAAGACGAAGTTATAAACGAAGTTTTGCGTCTTGCAAAGCCTGATGATTTATCAAAGGTAGTTATAGTTGGGGACAGAAAGC
Source organism: Clostridia bacterium (assembly GCA_045593305.1). GTDB lineage: Bacteria > Bacillota > Clostridia > UBA1381 > UBA1381 > UBA1738. The sequence continues at coordinate 6,086 of JAZNWI010000270.1, forward strand.
ATGACATTTTAGGTGCTAAAAAGTGTAAAATTTCTTCAATTGGCGTAAAATGCGGTTATGCTGAAGAGAATGAGCTTGAAGAAGCAGGCGCTGATTTTATCTTTGAAAATCTCCTTGAAGTAAAGGATTTTTTGCTAAATACCCCTTGACTTTTTGACAAAAAAGTGTCATAATATCAGTATAAAGACTATGATGAAGACAGTAGCTGTCTGCAGAATCCAAAAAGAGAGGAAATGTCGTGGCTGGAAGCATTTCTTTGGTGGCAAACAGCGAAGACCACTTCGGAGTTGCGTGCTGAACTTTTAGTAGGCATTGCCGTTTCACTTTGCGTTAAAAGAAAATGAGTGATGATTTAATCATAATTAGGGTGGAACCGTGCTATATTTGCACCCCTAAGAAGACTGTATGTTTTCTTGGGGTGTTTTTTATTGTTAAGAAAACTAATTTTACTATAACGAAAAGAGGTATTTAAAATGGAAATGAACGAACTACAAACATTAAGACACTCTGCTTCTCATGTAATGGCTCAGGCGGTTAAGCGTCTTTTCCCGGACACAAAGCTTGCCATCGGGCCTGCAATTGACACAGGATTTTATTACGATTTCGATTCTGAGCATACTTTTACTCAGGAAGACCTTGATAAAATCGAGGCAGAAATGAAGAAAATTGCTAAAGAAAACCTAAAAATTGAGCGATTTGAGCTACCAAAAGAAGAAGCTTTAGAGCTTATGAAAGATGAGCCATACAAAATCGAACTTATCAATGATTTACCTGAAGGCGAGGTTATCTCATTCTACAAGCAGGGTGAATTTACCGACCTTTGTGCAGGACCTCATGTAAATTACACCAGCAAGGTAAAAGCATACAAGCTTTTAAGTGCAACCGGTGCATACTGGCGTGGTGATGAGCACAATAAGATGCTTCAGAGAATTTACGGAACAGCTTTCCAATCAAAAGATGAACTGAATGAATATTTAGAGCAGAGAGAAGAGGCCAGAAAGCGTGACCATAACAAACTAGGTCGTGAGCTTGAGCTTTTCACAACTTCTGATATTATCGGTCAGGGACTTCCTATTTTGCTTCCAAAGGGTGCAAGAATCATCCAGCTTCTTCAGAGATTTGTAGAAGATGAAGAGCAGAAGAGGGGATGGCAGCTTACAAAAACTCCGCTTATGGCAAAAAGCGACCTTTATAAGCTTTCAGGTCACTGGGATCACTATCAGGACGGTATGTTTGTACTGGGCGATGAAGAAAAGGATAAGGAAGTTTTTGCACTTCGTCCTATGACATGTCCATTCCAGTATCAGGCATTTTTAAACCGTGGCCGTTCTTACCGCGACCTTCCAATGAGGCTTAACGAAACATCAACACTATTCAGAAATGAAGCATCAGGCGAAATGCACGGCCTTATCCGTGTTCGTCAGTTCACAATTTCAGAAGGTCACTTGATGTGTACACCAGAACAGCTTGAAGAAGAATTTAAGGGTTGTTTAGAGCTTGCTATTTACATGCTGAAAACTCTTGGTCTTTATGAAGATGTATCCTACAGATTCTCACAGTGGGATCCTGATGATAAGGAAAAGTATATCGGAACAGTTGAACAGTGGGATGAAGCTCAGGGAATTATGGAAAAGATTCTTAATCACCTTGAAATTCCATACAAAGTTGGAGTTGGTGAAGCTGCTTTCTATGGTCCAAAGCTTGACATACAGATTAAGAATGTTTACGGCAAGGAAGATACTCTGATTACAATTCAGATTGACCAGATGCTTGCTGAAAAATTTGGTATGGAATATGTTGATAAAGATGGACAGAAGAAGAATCCATATATCATTCACAGAACCTCACTTGGTTGCTACGAAAGAACACTGGCACTTCTGATAGAAAAATACGCTGGTGCTTTCCCGGCTTGGCTCGCTCCTGTTCAGGTTAAGATTCTTCCTATTGCAGACCGTCACCACGATTATGCGAAAGAAGTTATGTCAAAGCTTCAGGAGTCAGGCATAATCCGCGTAGAAATTGACGACAGAGCCGAAAAGATTGGCTACAAAATAAGAGAAGCACAACTTGAAAAAGTGCCTTATATGCTTGTTTTGGGCGATAAGGACATAGAAGAAGGTGCAGTTTCCGTCCGTTCAAGAAAAGAAGGGGATATGGGAAGTCGTAAGGTTGAAGAATTTATTGCTGACCTGTTAGAAGAAATCAAAACAAAGAAACTTTAATTGACATCGGAGTGCCAAAAAGCACTCCTTTTGTCACTATTTTTGCTTTTTTTCATATTATGCATAGGGTGATTTTATGAAAATTAAGCTGAATAGCAGTTTTTCAAAGAAACTTCGTTTTGTATGCTTTTTTGTGGCATTTTCTTTAGTTTTTATAAACCTTTTCTTTGCCGTATTAACAAGATTTAAACCGGTTTTTGAGGAAAAAGCAACACATGCTGCAAAAACTAAAGCAATAGATATTATAAATAATGCCACAGATGATGTTTTCTTTGATATTTCTTCACCCGATCTGGTAATAATAGATAAAGATGAAAATGGTAAAATAACATCGGTAAGTGCGGATACTATCGAGATTAATCGTCTAAAAACTAAACTATCAAAAAGCATTCAGAAATGCGCAGAAACTTCCAATGAATCGAAAGTTTACATACCTATAGGTAGTTTGACAAACTTTGCAGTTTTGCAGGGATTTGGTTATAGAATACCTATAAATATTGTAACTGATGGGTTTGCGAAAATTGATTTTGATGACGAATTTGTATCTTGCGGAATTAATCAGGTTAAACATAAAATTTATATGACCGTTTCTGTAAAGGTTTCTGTAGTTTCTGCAGTATTTTCAAGAAGCGAAACTGTTACCACAGAAGTACCGGTTGCCGAAACTGTAATTACAGGTACTGTGCCAACTTACTATGGCGATAATATGAGTATTTTAGGGAGATAACTATGGATAACATTCAAAAAAGAATTCAGGAGCTTTCAGAACTTTTAGAATACCATTCAAAAAAGTATTATGTTGAAGATGATCCTGAAATAAGCGATTATGAATATGATATGATGCTAAGAGAGCTTGAAAATCTTGAAAGCGAGCATCCTGAATACATTTCTCCGCTTTCACCAACCCAAAGAGTTGGCGGGAAGGCAGTGGAAGGCTTTAATGAAGTTACTCATGAAGTGCCTATGGAAAGCCTTCAGGATGCCTTTTCTGAGGCAGAAGTGTATGATTTTGACAGGCGTGTTTCCGATGTTGTTTCCGGTTATGAATATGCCGTTGAACACAAAATTGATGGTCTTTCTGTGTCACTAGAATACAAAGACGGTGAATTTATTCGTGGTTCAACCAGAGGTGATGGAAGTGTTGGAGAAGATGTTACCCAGAATTTAAAAACCATCAAATCTATACCGTTAAAACTTACTGAAAAAATTCCATTTTTAGAGGTCAGAGGAGAAGTTTATATCTCCAAAGAAAACTTTCGTAAGGTGAATGAAAAAAGGGAAGAGAGAGAAGAACCTGTATTTGCCAACCCAAGAAATGCAGCAGCAGGCTCTCTTCGCCAATTGGACCCTAAAATTGCGGCCGAAAGAAAAATGGATATTTTCGTATTCAATATTCAGAAAATTGAAGGAAAGGTTATAGAAAATCATGTTGAAGGTCTTAAATATTTAAAAAAGTTAGGATTTAAAACTATTTTGAATGAACTAGTTTTTCAAGATATTGAATCCGCATTTCAAAGAGTACTTGAAATCGGTGAAGAACGAGGAAATCTGCCCTTTGATATAGATGGTGCAGTTATAAAAATCAATAATATTCATATGCGACAAACTCTTGGGTCAACTTCAAAGTTCCCGAAATGGGCAATAGCATACAAATTTCCGCCGGAACAAAAGGAAACAAAGCTTTTAGACATACTTCTTCAAGTAGGAAGAACTGGTGCCGTAACACCGCTTGCGGTTTTGGAGCCGGTACGCTTAGCCGGAACTACAGTTTCACGTGCAACGCTTCATAATCAGGATTATATTGACGAAAAAGACATAAAAATAGGGGATACTGTCATAGTTCAGAAAGCAGGAGACATTATTCCTGAGATTCTTTCCGTAAAAAAGGAAAAGAGAACAGGGGAGGAGAAGGCCTTTAAAATGCCCGAAAAATGCCCTGTGTGCGGTGCAAATGTTGTCCGGGAAGAAGGAGAAGCTGCTTTTAGATGTACAGGCTCAAGTTGCCCTGCGCAGATTACACGGAATATCATACATTTTGTTTCAAGAAATGCAATGGATATTGATGGCTTAGGACCTGCTATAATCGAACAACTTCTTGAAAGAAATATGATTAAAAGTGCTGCAGATTTATATTATATTGAAGCTCAGGATGTTATGACAATGGACAAAATGGGTAAAAAATCTGCAGAAAACCTTATTGAAGCACTGGAAAAATCAAAAGAAAACACACTTTCAAAGCTAATTACAGCTCTTGGAATCCGTTTTGTTGGCGAAAAAGCATCAAAATTGATTGCAAAATACGCAAAAAACATGGACACACTTATCAATTTAACAAAGGAAGAACTTACAACTATCGACGAAATCGGCGATGCAATGGCACAAAGTGTTGTTGATTATTTTTCTGAGCCACAAAACCTTGAATTAATCGAAAAATTACGAGCTGCAGGTGTTAATTTTGAAGAAAAAATTGAAGAAAGCAGCGATTTACGCTTCAAAAATATGACATTTGTTCTAACCGGCACTTTAAGCGAATATACCCGAAATGAAGCCAGTGAAATTATTGAAAAAATGGGAGGAAAAACCTCATCCAGTGTATCAAAAAAGACTACATTTGTCTTAGCTGGTGAAGAGGCAGGAAGCAAGCTTGAAAAAGCCAACAAATTAGGCGTAAAGGTCATAAATGAGCAAGAATTTAAGGATATGATTTCATGAAATATGCAATTTTAGACTCAAGAGCATCAGTTAAAAGTGCTGATGCTCTTGAAAAATACGGATTTAAGG
>JAZNWI010000271.1:0-5922 GCA_045593305.1 Clostridia bacterium
CGAATGTGTAAACATTTCTGAACGCCATACAGTAGGTTTCAACATTAAGCTGACCTGAAACTGTAAGGTTTGCAGCCTTTCCAAAGAAGTCCTTTGTAAAGTCTGCTAATCCATCTTCAGCCTTTGGAAGATTGTTCATATCCATTGTTGTTACCTGGAACATTTCACCTGCACCTTCACAGTCACTGGTTGTTATGATTGGTGTATGAACATAAACAAAGTTTCTTTCCTGGAAGAACTGATGAATTGCATAAGCAATCATTGAGCGGATACGGAATACTGCTGAGAATGTATTTGTTCTTGGTCTTAAGTGACACTGCGTTCTTAAATATTCAAGAGTATGACGCTTGTTCTGAATCGGGTAATCAGGTGTTGATGTACCTTCAATCACAACATTTTCCGCCTTTATTTCAAACGCTTGCTTTGCATCAGGTGTTAAAACAAGTTTACCTGTAACTGTAACTGATGCTGCAATATTTAAGTGAGTAAGCTTATCAAAGTTATCAAGATTGTCTTCGATAACAATTTGTATACTCTTAAAAAAGCTTCCGTCATTAAGTTCAATAAAGCCAAAATTCTTTGATGCACGAAGGTTTCTTATCCAGCCAGATACTGTAACAGTCTGGTCTGCAAACTTTTCTGTGTTTCTGTAAATCTCTTTAACTAGTGCTTTCATTTTAAATCCCCTCTATATAAATTATTTTTTATCTACAATTTCAATATTGTCAAGCGTTGCTCTGAAGTTCTTTCTTATTGCCGCCAGGTACTCCTCGCGAAGTTCTTTTTGCTCGGCAAGCTCTGCATCATTAAGTCCCTGTTCTTTGGACTTTTTTGCAAGTTCATTTATTCTTAAAATCTTCTTTTGCTCCATATCCTCTTCGCCTCCACTTTACATTATACACCAAAATAAAAAAAATTTCAATACAAGCTACCAAATCTTATAAAAAAACATAGTATATACTACAAGCGGCATTGATACCGCAAAGTGAAAGGAGGCTATCAGCATGGGTGAATGTGGATGCAACGGCCGTGGTGGCTGCGCTAATTTCGATTTCGATATGATTTTGTGGGTTCTTATCATCATCGTTATTGTTACATGTATGTGCAACAACTAAGCATCAGGGTTTAACCCTAAAAAGACTGCACCCAAAAGTGCAGTCTTTTTTTCTATTATTCCCTTTCGTAGTCTATGCCAATATCGTTATTTATGACATTGGCACTTGTGACACTTCCCTTTCCATAACGGTCCCGAAGCTTGTCAATGGCAAGCTCCAGTTTTTCTCTTTTCTCATCTTTGAAGCTAAGGTCAAAAAGATTCACCTGACCGCCAAAATCTCCATTATCAAAATTACTGCCTGTTACAGTAATCATTCTTATAGGCTCTTCACTTTTCCAGTTTTCCTCTATTATCTCCATTGCCACCTTGTAAATATCCTTGGTGAGATATGTTGGAGTTTCAAGAGTCTTTTGCCTTGAGATAGTTTTAAGGCCCGTGTCCTTTATATGCACAGAAACTGTATTACACTTGATGTTTTTTTCGCGCATCTGGTGTGCTATATTATCAGAAAGTGTCATAACACCCTTTGCAATATCATCCCTGCCTAAAAGGTTTCTTGAAAATGTCATACCTTTGCCGATAGACTTTATTTCCCTTTCATCATAAAAGTGACCAACCGGCTCGTCATCTTCACCGCGAGCGTATCTTACAAGCATTTCTGCTTGCTTCCCAAGCTTCTTTGCCAAAAGACTACTATCTGCATTTGCTAAGTCACCAATGGTTTTTATGTTACACTTTAGTAGTTCCTGGCAAGTTTTCTTCCCCGCAAAAATCATGGCCGATACCGGCATCGGATATAAAATTTCCTTGAAATTCTCGCGGGAGATTACCGTTGTGGCATCCGGCTTTTTATAGTCGCTTCCAAACTTTGCAAATATTTTATTAAAGGAAACACCAATCGAAACAGAAATACCAAGCTCCCTTTTAACCCGCTCACGAATAGTGTCCGCAATGGTTTTGCCGTCACCAAAAAGCTTAGTGCTTCCTGTAACATCAAGCCAGCTTTCGTCTATGCTGAATCGTTCCACCTGGTCAGTATAGTCAACATAAATCTTGTTTATTTTTTCTGAATATTCCTCATAAAGCTTATGGTGTGGCGGAACAGTTACAAGATTAGGGCATTTTTGCTTAGCCTGCCATATAGGCTCTGCGGTTTTTACGCCATAACTTTTTGCAATTTCGTTTTTGGCAAGGATTATTCCGTGACGGCTTTCCCTGTCACCTGAAACAGCTAAAGGGACATTCTTATATTCAGGTCTTGTAGCACATTCACAGGATGCAAAAAAATTGTTGCAGTCACTATGCAAAATAATTCTGTCCATAGCCTACATCCTTTCAAACCAAGCCCAAGCTCCGACATTTACTAATAAAGCCAGGGCAATAAGAGCTTTAAACATTTTCTTCTTTGTTTTATGGCGAAATGTTTTCATACCAAGTATTGCACCTAAAGCACCCATTAAAAACGCCGAGCCTACAAGCGTCTTTTCGCTTATTCTCCACTTATCATTCACAGCACACCACTTGTCTATTCCGTAGAGCAGAAAAACTACCACATTCCATATACCAAGCAGTGCAAGATAATTCTCGTTCATTATTTTTCCTCGCAAAATCAATTTACATACTTATTATAAGTCCGGCTTCATGCCTTTGTCAACCACATACTTTTGTTAATTTTGTGTTACAAGGCATCACCAATTATTGTAAGTTTGAATAATATATGATATACTGATTATAGTAAAACATAAAAAGGAGTGATTTTTGTGGATAAGCTATTAGATACTATTAAAAAGGGACTTTCAATTGCCGTAACTGAGGCAGGAAAGCTTACAAAAACTGTTGCAGGAAAAACAAACAACATTGTTGATGTTACTAAACTTAACCTTGCGCTGAATGAAACAGAAAGAAAGATTTCAGCACTTTATGAGAAAATCGGTGAAGGCATATATCTAAAATATTCAGAAGATTCTCTTGCATACGATGAATTCGGTGATATCTTAAAGGAAATAGATAGCTTCAAAGCAGAACAGGAAAGCTTAAAGGCACAGATTGCTGAACTTAAGAACGCAATTACCTGCCCTGGATGTGGCTCAAACAATGATAAAACAAGTGAGTTCTGTTCAAAGTGTGGAGCTAAGCTTTCAAGCGATGAATATATCTGCGATGAAGATAAAGTTATTGAGGTAACAGAATTTACAGAAGAGTAAGAAAACAGGAGTTAAAAACTCCTGTTTTTTATCTTGCGAACTTTTAAAATTTTTTCTCAAAAAAGTATTGACAATTTGGAAGAATTAGTGTATAATTCTTTTTGTTGTCAATATGGCGGTATAGCTCAGTTGGCTAGAGCATACGGTTCATACCCGTAGTGTCACTAGTTCGAATCTAGTTACCGCTACCAAATCGGAACAAGTTTCGCTTGTTCCGATTTTTTTATCTCAATAAAAATGCATTTTACCTTCACAAAAACTATATAATAATTTAAAATTGTATTTGTATTAGAAACGCTCCCGTAGTAAAGAGGATATTACAAGCCCCTCCTAAGGGTTAGTCATCGGTTCGATTCCGGTCGGGAGTGCCACATCGGAACAAGTTTGCTTGTTCCGATTTTTTGTTGCAAAAAATGCTTAAATAATGGAAGTAACATATTTTAAAAATTTACGGAAAAGCTAGATAATGTAGATTTATGTTGAAAGAGGAATTATTATGTTAAAAAAGTTAATTACTTTTATTATATGTTTTTCTATTATTCAGTTGCCATGTGAGGCATTTTCGGTAAGTGCCGGTTCGAGTGTTGTAATTTGTGCCGACACGAATCAGGTTTTATATGGCGAAAATTATCATAAGAAAATGGGTATTGCAAGCACCACAAAAATTATGACCGCCATTGTTGCTTTGGAGCATGGAAACACTACAGATATGGTTACGATTTCACAAAATGCAGCCATTCAGGAAGGCTCTTCGGTTTATTTAAAAGCCGGTGACAAGGTAACCCTTTCCGACTTATTATATGCCCTTATGCTGAACTCCGGTAACGATGCTGCTATGGCAATCGCCGAGCATATTGCAAAAACTCCGGAAGATTTTGCAATTTTAATGAATGAAAAAGCGATTGAACTTGGATGTCATGATACAAATTTCAAGAATCCAAGCGGTCTTCCCGATGATGAACATTATTCCACAGCTTACGATATGGCACTTATAATGTCCTATGCCATAAAAAATGACGAATTTACCAAAATTACAGGGACAAAGGAGCACCAAATCAAGACAGAAAGCGGAGTAACTTATCTCAAGAATCACAATAAACTTTTGTGGCAATATCCTGCTTGCATAGGCGGAAAAACAGGCTTCACCAAGACGGCTGGCAGATGTTTTGTGTCCTGTGCAAAAAAGGATGGGGTGACTTTGGTGTGCGTAACACTTGATGCTCCTGACGACTGGAATGACCACAAAAATCTCCTGGATTTTGGGTTTGAAAAGGTTAAAGTAACACCAATTCTTTCAGAAAATGAGATTTTGTGTACCCGAAGAATACGGGGTACACGCCTTAATATTTTAGCTGGCGAGGATATTTCTATACCGCTAAAAAACGGCAGAAAGCACCACATAGCCATAAAAGTTAATCTTGATGAAATCATAAATGGCGATATAAATTATGGCATGCACCTGGGCTATGGCGAAATTTATGTAGCCAATCATCTTGTAGGAACAGTCAGTCTTATAAGCGGGCAAAGCATCCAGAGCGCAAAACAGAACGCATTTTCTGATACCTTTGGAAGTATATTCAGGAATGTGCTGTTGAAGTAATGAAACGATATGTTGTAGGGAACGTGCTTGCTCGTTCCGTTTTCGGCAGGAGCTAGCCCCTTCTGTACAAGCTTTACTATATCAATTTTTCGCAACAAAAAAATGAGGGTTATAAAACCCTCATTTTTTATTTAGTGTTATTAGTTAGCCCTTGGCAAAATAAGTGCATCTGTTACTGGCTCTAAGTCATTCCACCAGAATGCTCTGATTTCATTTGCTACATCGATAGGAGCCATATAGTAATATGGTGACTCTTCTGTCTTTGTAGAGTCATTAGAGTTTACAGTGATTGTATTTGGAACATTTCCGCTTGTGAATCCTGTCAATACTCTATTTGTTGTATCGTATGCACCAACATGAACCTTATCATTTGCAATGTCTTCCACATTGTTTATAGCCTTAATTGCAACACCATTGTCTGTGAACATTGTTACTTCAGTAGACTCGTCAAGAACACGGATCTGCCAATCCTTTATTAGGATAGCGCTGTCGCCTGAAGTAGATCTTCTGAATGCACGGATCGCATAGGTTCTTCTACCGCTACCTTCTGTTTCATCATGGTTGATGTAACCATCGAAGTGTTGCCATTCGCTTGTAGCAGACACGATGTACTCTTCACCATCTCTGCCGTTTACAGTATCACGGTTTTCGAATCTGAACTGGTAAGCATCGCCTACAGCCTTGTAGTCAAAGCTTACTCTTGTAATCTTACCAGTTACATATGTTTCCAATTCGCCTACGCCAGCACCACTATGTAACCAAGTAATACCTGCAAAGCCTTGTACCTGACCGTCTGTCGGCTGAATTGTAATTACATTTTCAAAACCATCTACTGTTCCGATAGTAGGAGTAATACCCCAACCACCTACTGTTGTACCGTTCTTGTCCTTTGCACCTGAGTAAACCCAGTAAGCTGCAGAATAGTCAAGCAAGTTATCACCGAAGCTATATGCCTTTAGGTCATAAGCATTTGGATGGTTCTTTGTGAACTGGATATAGTCAACATAGCTTGAACCTGTCTTGCCGTAGATAGGGTCAAGACGAACTGAAACGATTGTATC
>JAZNWI010000272.1:0-2568 GCA_045593305.1 Clostridia bacterium
CTTGCTGAAGTAGGGCCAACCCGCAACTTCTCCATATTCTCGGATTTTTCAACCTTAGTACTAACCGCAGATATGCTTATTGGAAGACTTGAAATATTCCCATTCTTAGTGCTTTTTGCACCAAGTACATGGAGAAAATAAGTAAATTAAAAGACTTGGAGCTTCACTCCAAGTCTTTTTTATCATATAAAAAAAGCGTCTTCTTAGAAGACGCTTTAAAATTTGTAAGATTTTATGCAGAATAAACGCTGCACTGCTTTTTATCTCTGCCTTTTCTTTCGAACTTAACCTTTCCGTCAATCAACGCAAAAAGTGTATCATCACTACCGATACCAACATTGTTACCCGGGTGAATCTTAGTTCCTCTCTGTCTTACAAGGATGTTGCCAGCTAGTACGAACTGACCGTCTGCTCTCTTCACACCAAGACGCTTACTTTCGCTATCACGACCGTTCTTGGTAGAACCCATACCTTTTTTATGAGCCATTAATTAACACCTCTGCTTTCGAATTAGATTTTAATATGCTTTTAATTAAGCATTGATAGATTCAATAGTAATCTTTGTGTAAGGCTGTCTGTGACCTTTCTTTGAACGCTCGTTCTTCTTTCTCTTCATTTTGAAGACATAGATCTTTTTAGCCTTTCCCTGCTTTGCAACCTTAGCTACAACCTTAGCGCCGGCTACTACAGGAGCTCCGATTTTAACATCATCGCCATTTGCAACTACAAGTACCTTGTCAAAAGTAACGCTTTCGCCTTCAGCTACATCTAGCTTTTCTACGAATACTACGCTGCCTTCTTCAACCTTGTACTGCTTTCCGCCTGTTTCAAAAATTGCGTACATTTAGATACACCTCCTTATAATATGAAGTCACGCTGATGCCGGTACCCGATTGGGATTTATAACCATGCATTCATGCGGATACTGTAGTATTATACCACAGCAATGTGGGTTTGTCAACATTTTTTTGTATTATTTTGTAATATTATCCTCGGTTACTATTCCGCTTCCGGTTATTGGGATTACTTCGCCCAAATACTTTGGTTTTGAGTGGAAAATTTCGCACTGCAGGAAGGCTTTTACCCTTGCCGGATATTCACGAATACTTTGAAAAGCGGTGCTTTTAGCGGTGGAATTTTCCGCCTCAACACCTGAAACCTTTATTCCCATCTTATCGCCTATATAAAGAGCTCTTTTAAGATGTAGCTTCTGGGTTACAACAATAGCCGATGTAACCTTAAAAACGCTCCTTGCACGATACATACTGTCATAGGTTGAAAATCCTGCATGGTCCATAAAAATATCCTCTTTGGGAATCCCTTTTTCCAAGAGATAGTTGCGCATCACATTAACCTCGTCGTAACTGCTCTCTCCATGATCGCCTGATACAAGGATTTTCTTTGTATGGCCAAGGTTATATACCTCTATGGCTTTGTCAAGCCTGTTGGCAAGAGAAATTGAGGGTCTACCACCCACAATTCCTGCACCCAGCACAATTATGCAGTCCGCTTCCTTGGTTTCTTCCAGTGAAACCGTCAGTTGCTCACCAATTTTGTCGGTGTAGTTATATGTTGAAACAGTAAACGCTATTATTGCAATAACTGCCAGTATTAAAAACCTTACTGTTTTTTTAATAAGTTTTTTCATTTATAATTCCTTTATAACATTTTTTCAAATATTCCAATAGCTTCATCTAGCGTTGAAAGATGTGCCGTCATCAAGGCTTTTACTTCCTCTGAAAAAGGAGCAACATCGGGGATGCCGATACATTTCATCCCCGCGGCATATCCTGCACGGATGCCATTTTCAGAGTCCTCTATAACAAAACATTCTGCTGGTTTTACCCCCAGTTTTTCTGCTGCAAGCAAGAAAATATCCGGTGCAGGCTTTCCGTTTTCAACATCTTTACCGCCTACAACTGCTTCAAAAATATCAGTTGCACCAACTTCGCTTAAATGATGTTCTATTGTCTTATGAGAAGAACCGGATGCAAGAGCTATTTTGATTCCATTCTCTTTCAAAAAAGAAATTAGCTCCTCTGCACCTTTTTTATAGGTCACCTTACCGTTTTCTATGATATATTTACGCATGGTATCCTTGAATAATTCAAGGTCCATCTCGCCAAAATTTTGCTCAAGGTATGCTGACCAGCCTACTTCGTTCATACCGCAAACATGTTGAATATGGTCTCCGACACCCGAAACACCCTGCAGTCTTCCTGCATATTCCCATGCAGGTACACAAATGCTTTGAGTATCCAAAAGTGTCCCGTCCATATCAAAAATTACACTAAACATTCTAAAGTTTCACCTTTCATAAAGTCTAACTAATTCTATCACAACTTGCAAATCTTTTCAAGTCCGCAAATCAGGGCAGAAAGGCTCGTTCCTGTAATTTTTTTAAGACAAAAAAACCGGAGCATCAAATGATGCTCCGGAAAATCACTTATTCAGAAACTTTTACAACCTCTTTGCCGTTGTAATAGCCACAAGCCTTACAAACCTTATGAGGCAATTTGAATTCGTGGCACTGTGGGCATTCCACGATACCAGGAACTTCAAGCTTCC
>JAZNWI010000273.1:0-19974 GCA_045593305.1 Clostridia bacterium
AACTTCTGCTGCAGGAAGCGTTCCGCAAGTAAGAGAGGCAACAAATGCTTTTATGAAAATTGCCAAATCCCGTGATATTTCTATGTTCATAGTAGGTCATGTTACAAAGGATGGAGCTTTGGCTGGCCCTAGAGTTTTAGAGCATATGGTGGATTGTGTACTATACTTTGAAGGGGACCGTCAAATGACATTCCGTATTCTCCGGGCGGTTAAAAACCGTTTTGGCTCAACCAATGAAATTGGTGTTTTTGAAATGGCAAATACGGGGCTTGTTGAGGTTGAAAATCCGTCAAAAATGTTGATTGAAGGAAGAAGTGAAAATAACTCAGGTTCTTCAATTGTCTGCACAATGGAGGGAAGCCGGGGTGTTCTCGCAGAAATTCAGGCATTGGTTACCCCGACAGGATTTGGAAACCCAAGACGAATGGCATCAGGCGTTGATATAAACCGTGTCATTTTAATGATTGCTGTTTTGGAAAAAAGAGCTAAAGTCAGCCTGTCAAATTACGATGTGTATGTAAATGTGGCAGGAGGACTTCGAATTGACGAAACTGCAATTGATTTGGGACTTTGTGCCGCAATTGTAACAGGGAAGAAAGATATTCAAATTCCTGAGGACTTGGTTTTTATTGGTGAAGTTGGTCTTGGCGGTGAGCTCAGGGGTATATCACAACTTGAAAAAAGACTTTCTGAAGCTGCGAAGCTTGGGTTTAAGACAGCCATTGTACCAAGCCAGTCAATGCGTGGCGTAACAGTACCAAAAGACCTGAATGTAATACCGGTAAAAACAGTATATGAAGCATTATCTAAACTAAAAAAATGACAGCAATAAGCTGTCATTTTTCTTATCTAACACCAAATAATAAATCTGCATATGACGGATACGGCCAATATGAACGCTCAGTCATAACTTCAATAGCATCTGCTGATGCTCTGATTTTTTCCATGCGTGAAATAATTACATCCTTGTAGTATTCAGCAAGTTTTTGAGCATCATCTATCTCTTTTTTTGCATCAATTTCTTTTTCTAAAGCCTGAACATCGCAGAACATTTTGTTGGTAAGCTCGCTTAATCTTGAGATAATATTTTCTTCGTATGTGCAAGAAATATCTTTGCAAGCAGACTTTTTAGAAATCACGACATCGGATAAATGGCCCATAAATGATGCGGCTGCCGGTAAAATGTCTTTCTTTGCCATATCAAGCATAGTCAGAGCTTCGATGTTAATTGTCTTTGAATAATTATCAAGAAGAATCTCATATCTAGCCCGCATTTCTGTGGCAGTGAAAACCTTGTGTGATTCGAACAATTTAATATTCTTATCCCAGAGATAACACGGAAGACAGTCAGGAGTTGTAGGAAGATTTAATAGACCACGCTTTTCAGCTTCCTTAACCCAGGCATCATCATATCCATTACCACTAAATAGTATTTTTTTATGTTCTTTTATAGTATGCTTGATAAGTTCATGAAGTGCATTGTCAAAATCCTCTGCTTTTTCAAGCTCATCTGCAAATTGCTTAAGACTTTCAGCAATAGTTGTATTAAGAACAATGTTAGGGCCGGAAATTGAAGCAGAAGAACCGAGTGCGCGGAACTCGAATTTATTTCCTGTAAATGCAAATGGGCTTGTTCTGTTTCGGTCTGTAGTATCCTTTGCAAATCTTGGAAGTACATGAACGCCAACTTTCATAATAGTCTTTTCTTTTGCATCATAGTTTTCGTCGCGTTCTATTGATTCTAAGATTTCTGTAAGTTCTTCACCCAAAAACATGGAAATAATTGACGGAGGTGCTTCGTTTGCACCAAGTCGGTGGTCGTTTCCGGCTGATGCAACAGAAAGTCTTAACATATCCTGATAATCATCAACTGCCTTAATAACAGAGCAAAGGAATAGTAAAAATTGCGCATTTTCATGAGGAGTTTTGCCAGGGTCCAAAAGGTTTTTGCCTGTATTTGTGGTAATTGACCAGTTGTTATGCTTACCACTACCATTTACGCCAGCAAATGGCTTTTCATGAAGTAAACATACCATATCGTGCTTCTTTGCAATTCTCTGCATAAGCTCCATTGTAATCTGGTTATGGTCTGTTGCAATGTTTGTAGTTGAAAATATAGGAGCAAGCTCGTGCTGAGCAGGAGCAGCTTCGTTATGTTCGGTTTTGGAAAGGACGCCAAGCTTCCAGAGCTCAAGATTAAGCTCTTTCATAAAACCTGCGACTTTAGACTTTATTGTTCCAAAATAGTGGTCATCCATTTCCTGACCTTTTGGAGGCATTGCACCAAACAATGTTCGTCCACAGAACATAAGATCAGGGCGCTTGTCGTGCATATCACGCTCAATTAAGAAATATTCCTGCTCTGCACCAACAGTTGTTTTAACAGATGTAACATCTTCGTTTCCAAAAAGCTTTAACACGCGCATTGCCTGTTTGTTAATTGCTTCCATAGAACGAAGAAGAGGTGTCTTTTTATCAAGAGCCTCACCACCGTAAGAACAGAAAGCAGTAGGGATACAAAGTGTGTTACCCTTAATAAAGGCATAAGAAGTTGGATCCCAAGCGGTGTAACCTCTTGCTTCAAATGTTGCACGAAGTCCGCCAGATGGAAAGCTTGAAGCATCAGATTCCCCTTTAACAAGTTCTTTTCCGGAAAATTCCATAATGATTTTTCCGTCAGATGTCGGAGAGATAAAACTGTCGTGTTTTTCAGCAGTGATTCCTGTCATCGGCTGGAACCAATGTGTGAAATGAGTCGCACCATTTTCAATTGCCCAGTTTTTCATAGCATTAGCTACAACATGAGCAATATTTATATCAAGATGTTTGCCGTCTTTTATAGTTTTTTGAAGTGCGCGGTATGTGTCTTTAGGAAGAAGCTTCTTCATTGTTGAATCATTAAATACCTTGCTTGCAAAAATCTTTGTAATGTTTTCCATACATGCTCTCCTTTTGTAAAAAAACTGCAGGTTGCAGGAATTTATTATATAAAGAAAGGCAAGGTGTTTCGGTGTGTTTCCGCGTTCCTTGCCTACTTTTTGAGTATAACATTTTGGCCTGTTTTTGTCAATAATTTTTCTTAAAAAACGGCTAGATTATTGGGAATTATGGCAAATCATCCAAAGATTTAAATACATATCCCGCTTCTTTTGCATAATTTATAATACTCTCTAGTGCATCAGAGTTGTCTTGTGATACAGCATGGAGCAAAACTATACATCCGCTATGAAGATATGGAGTCACTGCATCAAAGGCATATTGACTTCCGCGCACATCATCCCTGAGCCAGTCTTTATATGCAAAACTCCAAAGTATTGTCTTGTAACCGGCATCCTTTGCAAGCGCCAAAACCCGCTCGCTGTATTCGCCTTCAGGAGGCCTCATATACTTCATGTGCTGACCAAACATATTGTAGAATTTATCATCAAGTTCTGTAAACTCTGCTCGCATCTTTTCGGGGTCAGAAAGCTTATGCAGATTAGGGTGATTTTCCGTGTGATTGCCAACAATATGACCATCTTCAACCATTCTTTTAACAAGGTCAGTCTCACGATCAAAATATGAGCCTGTAATAAAGAATGCAGCAGGCACCTCACACTTTTTCAAAGTATCAAGAATCGGTGCTGTAAATCCGTTCTCATAACCCTCATCAAAGGTGAGGTACAGAACCTTTTCTTCTCGTGGGTCCATATAATATGTATCATATTTTTGGAAAAGTTCCTGAGTCTTTTTAGGTATACTCGGCTTTGAACCCTTTACTTTGACAAAACCCCAGCCGGAACCGGTATTATCTAAAGCTGCAATTGAGCCGGCAGGTGCAGCTGGAGCTTTTGGTGTCGCTTTAACTTCAGGAGTGGCTTCGGGAGTGGCTTCAACTGTTGGGACTGGAGTGCTGGTAACAACCGGTGTGGGTTCAACTGCTACATCGGTTTCTTTTGTTGTCTTTTCAGTGCCGCAAGAAGAAACAAGGATCAACGATAGGAGCATAAAAATTATTTTTTTCATAATAATACCTCATTTTATTTTTAATAGATATATATTCACATAATTGAAAAATATTAGTAAGGGAAGAAATAGGGCAGAAAGTTCATGCCCTATAATTTACCCGGGACGAGCTTCAATTATGGATGCAAGATAGTTGGCTTTTTGTGTGATGATATCTTGATTTTTAACTGAAGTTTGTACAGTATATATACCCAATTCTTTTGCTTTTAAAACAAGACCAAGGGTATAAAACTTATAGCCATTGGAGTTAAAATTCTAATCCTGTTATATTCAGCAGGATTATGAGAGGCAGAAATTATGATACCTGCCTCAACATTATATTTTCGTGTTAAATAAGCAACAGCAGGCGTTGGATGATTCCAAGGGTAACAACCTGTGCTCCAAATGAACACAGACCTGATGCTTAGGCGGATTCTAACATATCACAATATACTCGAGTATCTTTTCCAATTAAAATTTCGGGTTTTCTGTGGCATTCTTCCGTCAGAATAAAAGCTGATGCCTGACCAATCTTAAATGCCATTTAGCAGGTAAGTTCCTGGTTTGCAACTCCGCGAACACCATCTGTGCCAAACAATCTTCACATAATAATACCTCCATTTATTCAACCGTAACTGATTTTGCAAGGTTTCTTGGTTTATCTACATCAAACCCCTTTTCTATACAGACATAGTAGGCGAGAAGTTGCATTGGTATTATTGCAGATAGGGGAGCTAATAACGGGTTTACATTTGGTATTTTTATAACCTTATCAAAAGAAAAAGCATCTTCCTTACAGGATGTAAAGCCAACAGTATAAGCACCCCGTGCGGCAACTTCCTTTATGTTACTGTTAAGTTTATTCGCAATTTCAGGGTCTGTGCAGATAGAAACCGCAACAGTACCATCTTCAACAAGGGCAATAGGCCCGTGTTTTAGCTCTCCGCTTGCGTAAGCATCTGAGTGTATATAAGTTATCTCTTTAAGCTTTAAAGAGGCTTCCTGGGCTGTAATGTAGTCAAGCCCGCGCCCTAAAAAGTAAATGTCATGTTTACTTGCAATCATTTTTGCTAAAGACTTGATTTCGTCCTGACACAAATTATCAAATAATCTATCAGGAATATTAAGAAGTTGTTGCTTTAACAAGTTAAGTTCTTTTTCGGAGACAGTATTTTTGAGTTCTGCAAGATGAATCGCAATGAGATAAAACGCAGTAAGTTGGGAAGTGTATGCCTTTGTTGATGCAACAGATATTTCGGGTCCTGCTTGAGTGTAAAAAACATAATCAGCCTCTCGGGCAATAGAAGAACCCACAACATTTGTTATAGCATACACAGTATTACCAAGCCTTTGAATCATTCTTAAAGAGGCCAGGGTGTCTGCGGTTTCTCCTGACTGGCTCACTACCAGACCAACCGTGCGAGGACTTATAAGTGGCTTAGAATATCGGAATTCTGATGCAAGACATACTTCGCAAGGTATTTTTGCAAGAGTTTCTATTGCTTTTTTGCCAACAAGACCGGCGTGGTAAGCACTACCACAAGCAACAATATAAATCTTTTCTATATCTTTAGAAAAATTGATGTTATTAAGGTTTAATTTAAGCGATGACTCAAGACTTTCTGAAAGTGTTTTTTTGATTGATTCGGGTTGCTCATAAATTTCCTTAAGCATAAAATGTTCATAGCCGTTCTTTTGAGATTCTTGTTCTTGAAAGTCTACCGAGAACACTTTTTTTTCGATTTTATTTCCGTCAAAATCTTCAATTCTGACTCCATTTTTTGTGACAGTAACAAATTCGTTATCATCTAAAAGATATGTGTCACGAGTTTTAGAAATAACCGCAGGTATGTCCGATGCGATAAAATTTCCGTCTTGGTGAAGTCCGATAATTAGCGGACTGTCTTTTCTTACAGCAACAATTTTATCCGGCTCAAGGGAAGATATAACTCCAATAGCATAGCTTCCTATAAGCTTTTTTGTGGCTTTTTTTACACTTTCTAAAAGGTCACCATCGTAATATAAATCAATAAGAAGGGGGATAACTTCTGTATCTGTTTCTGAATTAAAAGAATAACCTTTTTCAATAAGATATTTTTTTAATGTATCATAATTTTCGATAATACCATTATGAACAACGGCAATTGTTTTATTTTTGTTTGTATGCGGGTGTGAATTATTTACAGAAGGTGCTCCATGAGTTGCCCATCTGGTATGACCAATACCAATATTTGAATAATCCAACAATTCATTAGTTATTTTACGAAGATTTAAAAGACTTCCTTTAGTTTTTTTGATATTAATTTTATTATTTGATATGGTTGCAATTCCTGATGAATCATAACCTCTGTATTCAAGATTCTCAAGACCCTGTAAAAGAAACTTTGTTGCGTTTTCACTACCAATATATCCAACTATTCCGCACATTTTAAATACTCCTGTTTTTTTGATATATGTATAGTATATTCAATTCGTAAAAATTTATAAAAAAAGACCCGGATAAAATCCGGGTCAGAGGATACATTTAAATTAATTATTTCTTTGAATTCTTTACAACAATCTTATAAAGTGCAATAAGTGCAATTGCATTTGGTAGTACCATCAGGTAGTTGAAGAAGTCTGTAAGTTCCCAAACAAGGTCGTTTGAAAGAAGAGCACCTAAGAAGATGAAAGCAATAGCAATTACAGAGTAGATAATTGTTGCAACTTTATTATTCTTGAATAGGTATTCAACATTTACCTTACCAAAGAAGTTCCAGCTTAGAATTGTTGAGAAAGCGAAGAACAATAGGCAAATAGCAACGAAGATATTACCAAAGTTTGAACCGAATACACTACCAACAGCAAGCTGCATAGCGTTTGCCTTAGTAATTCCTTCAAGAGCTGCTGTGTAATCAGCAGCATTGCCTGTGGCTTCAAGACCTGTGAATAGGCAAGTAATAACAACTAGAGCTGTCATTGTAAGAACAACGAATGTGTCAATGAACACACCGATCATAGCAACAACACCCTGATCATGTGGCTTTTCAACATTTGCCATAGCGTGAGCATGTGGTGTTGAACCCATACCGGCTTCGTTTGAGAAAAGACCTCTTTTTGCACCCTGGCTGATTGCTGTTTTCAGAGCGTAACCGATACCACCACCGATTAGAGCTTGAGGTGTGAATGCATACTTAAATATCATACCAAATGTTGCAGGAATATCTGTAATTCGAGCAATAATAATTACCAAACCGCCTAATAGGAAAAGACAAGCCATAACAGGAACAAGCTTTTCTGTAACAGAAGCGATTCTGTTAATTCCACCTATGAAGATGAAAGCAGCAACAGCAGCTACAATTACACCAACGATAGCAGCAGTAACTGTTACATCAATACCGCCTAGGCTGAATAGGATGTTTGACTTGCTGGCATCAAATACAGTTTCCATAGAACCTGCAATTGAGTTTGACTGTACCATTGAGCCCATGAAACCAAGTGCAAGGATTACAGCGATTGCAAAGAATACAGAAAGGAAAGTACCGAATCCGTTAGGGAATGCTTTCTTTATGTAGTAAACAGGGCCGCCGTGAATTTCACCGTTTTTGTCGGTAATTCTTGTTTCCTGAGCAAGTACTGCTTCGGCATAGATTGTAGCCATACCAAGGAAAGCAATAACCCACATCCAGAAGATAGCACCAGGACCACCTGTTAGGATAGCACCAGATGCACCAACGATGTTACCTGTACCAACCTGAGCTGCAATAGCAGTAGCCAGTGCCTGGAATGATGAAAGACCGCCTTCTGATTTACCGCCAAACAGCTTGATGTTACCAAAAACCTTTTTCATACCTTCGCCAAAGCAACGAACCTGTACGAACTTTGTCTTGATTGTGAAGAAAAGACCTACGCCTACAAGCAGAACAATAAGAATGTAGTCTGCAAGGTAAGAGTTAGCTTTCGCCACAATGTTTAAAATTTGTTCTTGCATAAAAATACCTCCTGAAATAAAAAATAGCTACCAAATTTGGTAGCTCCGGAATGACACACAGACATGAAATGTGTTTAAAATTTGTCTGCTCCGTCCTTTTGCCTGAGAGATTAGCGAAAATTCGCCTTGCACCTTCGGCACTCTATTATAGAGATTCTCCGGAGTTCCCTCCGCTTTCGGTCTTAAAAAATTCTGAAAGTTTCAAAGGGAAATATTTAATTTACTTTAC
Source organism: Clostridia bacterium (assembly GCA_045593305.1). GTDB lineage: Bacteria > Bacillota > Clostridia > UBA1381 > UBA1381 > UBA1738. The sequence continues at coordinate 8,184 of JAZNWI010000273.1, forward strand.
CATTTTACCACACTAATACAGAAAAAGCAATACTTTTGTCGAAAAAAGTGTGAATGTAACAAAAAATCGACCCTATCAAAGGTCGATTTTAGTGTTTATGTATGATTGTAGCCTATCAAGCGTGTCGTGAGATAGTGGAGATACATCTTTTAGTTTGTTTTCTACACCCAGCTTTTCATATTTAAAAAATCCCATAGTATGAAAAGCAAGTAACTCATATTTAGAGATACAGGAATATCCGGAAATCAATTCTAAATACTTATCTAGGGTTTCCTCGCTATCGTTTATGCCTGGTACAATAACAGTGCGAATAACCGTTTTTTTGCCGATAGAATCAAGATAGGACAGGGTATCCAAAACCTTATTGATATCTCCGCCGGTATATTGTAAATAGCTTTTATTATCCCAGAATTTCAAGTCTAAAAGAACGGATTGTGAATTTTTTAAAACCTCGCAAACATCCGGTGTTAAGTCGCAAATTCCTGATGTGTCTATTATATATCTTATTTCCTGCTTGCAAAGTAGTGGTATGGTTTCCTTTATAAACTCCGCTTGCAAAAGTGGTTCACCGCCGGAAAAAGTAACTCCGCCGTCTTTGCCAAAATATGTTTTATATCTTGAAATTTTCTTAACAAGGCTTTCGCTATCCGTTTCATTTTCTGACTTATACCATGTATCAGGGTTATGACAGTAAATGCACCTAAGCGGACATCCCGACATAAATACTGCACACCGAAGCCCGTCTCCATCAACTGCTGCTAAGCTTTCAAAGGAATGAATATAACCTTTCATACCTATCACATCTTTTCATGGAATGTTCTTGCAATAACTTCAAGCTGCTTATCCTTTGTAAGCTTGTTAAAGTTAACTGCGTATCCGCTTACACGGATTGTTAGTGACGGATAAAGGGTAGGGTCATTCATAGCATCTATAAGCTTTTGTCTGTTTAAAACATTTACATTCAAGTGATGAGCATTTTGAGCAAAGTATCCATCTAAAACAGCTACAAGCTTATCAACTCTGTCACTATCAGAAGTGCCTAAAGTATCAGGAGTGATAGAGAATGTATTTGAAATACCATCCTGACAACAGTCATAACAGATTTTTGCAACAGAGTTTAGTGATGCAAGTGCACCTTCAGCGTCTCGGCCGTGCATTGGATTTGCACCAGGTGCAAAAGCTTCGCCGGCTTTTCTTCCGTCAGGTGTTGCGCCTGTTTTTTTGCCATATACAACATTTGAAGTAATTGTAAGAATAGAAAGTGTGTGCTTTGCTCCACGATATGCTTTTGTCTTGCACAGCTCTTCATAGAAGTATTCAGTAATCCATTTTGCAATTTCATCAACGCGGTCATCGTCATTACCATATTTAGGGAAGTCACCCTCTATTTTAAAATCAACTATAATACCACGCTCATCCTTTACAGGAGTAACCTGTGCAAATTTAATTGCACTCAAGCTGTCAGCTAAAACACTAAGCCCGCTTATACCAAATGCCATAAGTCTTTCAGGTTCAGGGTCATGAAGTGACATCATAAGACGCTCATAAGCATATCTATCGTGCATATAGTGAATTACATTCATTGTATTAACATAAAGATGTGCCATCCAGGATGCATACTTTTTAAATGCTTCAAGGACCTGCAGATAGCGAAGCGGTTGTTCATCAAAAACTTTGCCTTCCGGTGCTATCTGTTCACCGTAAATTTCGTCCTTACCACCATTTAAAGCCATAAGAAGAACTTTTGCAAGGTTACATCTTGCGCCAAAGAACTGCATCTGCTTACCGGTTTTCATAGCAGAAACACAGCATGCGATAGCATAGTCGTCACCAAAATCTTTACGCATAACATCATCATTTTCATACTGAATTGAATCTGTATCAATAGAAACCTTAGCGCAGAATTCCTTGAAATGATGAGGTAGGGAATTAGACCATAAAACTGTCAGGTTTGGCTCAGCACTTGGTCCTAAGTTATAAAGAGTCTGTAAGAATCTGAATGAAGATTTAGAAACCATGTGACGACCATCTTCAGTCATACCTGCAAGTGAACAGGTAACCCAAACAGGATCTCCTGCAAAAAGGTCGTTGTATTCAGGAGTTCTCAGGTGACGAACCAAGCGCATTTTAAGAACCAGGTCATCTATGTATTCCTGAGCAGTAACTTCGTCAATCAAGCCTTCTTTAAGGTCACGCTCAATATAAATATCAATAAATTCGGCAATTCTGCCAATACTGTTTGCGGCACCATTTTGCTCCTTGATAGCACCAAGGTAGCCAAAATAAAGCCATTGAATTGCTTCTTTAGCATTGTTTGCAGGGCGTGTAATATCACAGCCATAGTCTTCTGCCATTTTAATAAGCTGGCTCATAAACTCAAGCTGGCGGCTGATATCTTCAATAAGCTGGATGTTTTCAGCAGTCATGTCACGCCCGCTTATATTCTTTTTATCAAGCTTTCTTTGCTCAATTAAGTAATCCATACCATAAAGAGCAATTCTTCTGTAGTCACCAATAATTCTGCCTCTTGCGTATGCATCAGGAAGACCTGTCAGGATTCCTGCATGGCGAGCTTTCTTCATTGTATCAGAATACACTCTGAACACACCATCGTTATGAGTAGTACGGTATTTGAATTCATTTTTAACATTATCACCGATTTCATATCCGTATGCCTGGCATGCCTGAACAGCATTACGATATCCTGCAAATGGATTAACTGCACGCTTTAAAGGTTTGTCTGTCTGAAGACCAAGAATAATATCTTCGCCCTCTTCAATATAGCCAGGTTTGTATGTCAAAATAGAAGAAACAACATCAGTTTCCACATCAAGAACGCCTCCGCGTTTTGTTTCTTCAATCAAAAGTTCATCAACTTTATTCTTAAGACGCTGTGTGCGGGGAGTAGGACCTTCAAGGAAAGAAGCATCTCCATCGTATGGAGTGTAGTTCTTCTTTATGAAGTCACTGACATCTATTGTATTTTTCCAATTACCATCGGTAAAATTTCTCCAAAAGTCCATATTTGTCATTCCTTTCGTAAGCAAAGTATAAAAAAGGACATCCTAAGTAAAACAAAGGATGCCCAGACGGTCGGCTTTAAAACCCCTGTTCCCGTATGGTTATCCATATGTCCGTCAGTTGCAGGGTAAGTACATTATACAATATATTGTGTTTTTTGTCAATTATTTTTATAAAAAAACTCAATTTTTTGTGTTTTGCATAATTTACGAAATATATGTAGAAAAAATTAGTACAAAGTGTAAAAAATCGTTAAAAATTAGTCAAGGTGAAAAACCTCTGTAAGCGGAATACTAACAGGGCTTGTATCCGGTTTTGTTTCCATAAGATCTGCCATATATCCCCACCATTTCCAGCATGTTTCAGTTTTTCTTGATCGGGCCCAAAGATCAGGGTCGGCAATCTCGATATATCCATAGAGCATATTTGTTTCTTCATCAAGAAAGATGGAATAATTAGACCCACCATAGTTATGAATCATATCTTTGACTTCAGGCCATAGGGCGTTATGACGCTTTTTATATTCTTCAGCCATTCCATCATATAGTTTCATTTTAAATGCTCTTCTTATCATAAAAGTTCTCCTTTAAATAAAAAAGTGGTACACCCGGCCGGAGTCGAACCGGCGGCACATAGCGTCGGAGGCTATTGCTCTATCCAACTGAGCTACGGGTGCATTTGTCACTTATAAGATTATAACAAAGTAACCTATATTTGTCAAACAAAATAAAGGAGTTTTTCAGGTAAATGTATGTAAAGCAAATGTATAAAAAAAGAAACAATTTTTGTGTTGATTTTTGGCGTAAATAATATATAATTATAATAAGACAAGCTGTCTTGTCAGTTTATGTATTAGGAGAGTAGATTATGGAGTTACTTGCACCGGCAGGAAGTTTTGAAACCTTAAAAGCCGCAGTTCAAAGCGGAGCAGATGCAGTATATATAGGCGGAAGTGAGTTTTCGGCACGAAAGAGTGCCGTTAATTTTACTTGCGAAGAAATAGAAAAGGCGGCAAAATATTGCAGACTCAGAAATGTAAAATTACATGTTGCGGCCAACATTCTAATAAAAGAGAAAGAAACTGAAGCTTTTTTAGAATACATCGGAAAACTTAATAAAATAGGTGTAGATGCAATTATTATTCAGGATATTGGTATGGCAATGGTGGTTCACGAAATGTATCCCGATCTGCCACTTCATGCAAGTACACAAATGACGGTAACAAACCTTGCCAGTGCAATAAAGCTTAAAGAAGCAGGCTTTTCACGAGTTGTTCTTGCAAGGGAACTTTCAAAGGAGACCATCGCAAAAATAACAAAGGAATCAGGGATAGAAACTGAGGTTTTCGTTCATGGGGCTCTTTGTATGTCATATTCTGGTCAATGTCTTATGAGCAGTATAATCGGTGGTAGAAGTGGTAACCGTGGTATGTGTGCACAGCCTTGTCGATTGCCGTACACAATCGGAGATAAAAAGGGACATCTTTTAAGCCCAAAAGATTTATGCATGATTGAACACTTAAAGGAACTGAAAGAAATAGGGGTGTCATCATTAAAAATCGAGGGAAGGCTAAAAAGAAGTGAATATACTGCAGCGGTATGTGGAATTTACAGAAAATACCTTGATACAGAATCTCGTGTGTCAAAAAGCGACATGCAAGAGCTTTATGATGCATTTTCCCGTAGCGGTTTTACTGATAAGTATTTTAACGGCTTATCGGGAAAAGATATGATGTGCTATGAAAACCCTGCAAATGCTGCGGAAAACATTTTTTCAGAGGACACGAAAAAGCGATGTCAGGAAAATGCCAACTTAAAAAGAACTGAAATATTTATAACTGCCGAACTTAGGAAAAATATGCCACTAACCGTTTCTGTCTGGAATAATGACGGCATTTTTGTGTCAAAAACTGGTGATGTTATAGCAGAAGAGGCGAGGAATGTAGAACTTTCAGAAGACAGACTAAAAACACAGCTTTTAAAGTTAGGAGATACACCTTTTTATGCAAATGATGCAGAAATTATTTTAGATGGTGGTATTACTTTACCGATTTCTGAGATAAATAATGTCAGAAGGCTTGCAATGAATGAATTCATCAAAGAAAAAAGCAAGTCACCTGAAAGACGAGCTCTGGGGCGAAAAATAAAAGAGTATAATTCTGAAAAAAAGGATTTATTACTTTGTGCAGAAGTCTGGACAGAAGAACAGGCAAAGGCATGTATTGAAAACGGAATAACGACAATTTATGCAGATACACCGCTTGCAAACAAACTTAAAAACAAGTATGAATATGCAGAAATTGTAGCCAAACTTCCTCCGATTTTCCGTGATGACAGAGTTTATACAGAGCCAAAAACTGATGCGGTTCTGATTTCGAATATGGGACAGATTACAGAGAAAAAAATATGCATTGGCGACCTAAGACTTAATATTTTTAACAACGAAAGTGCAGATTTTTATAAAAATTTGGAAAGAGTTACACTTTCACCTGAGTTAAACTTAAAGGAGATTTCACAGATAAACACAAATAGCGAGATTATTGCTTACGGAAGAATACCGCTTATGGCACTTGAAAACTGCCCTTTAAGAGCTTTAGGAAAATGTCAAAAAAATAAAAACAATGAGCTTTTAGAAGACAGACGGAAAGAAAAGTTTCCTTTAAAGTGCAATGAAGGATGCGTTTTGGAAGTGATGAACTCAAAACCGATTTATTTAGCAGATAAGCCCGAATTTATTAACAATTTGAAAATTCATGCAATAAGATTGATATTTACGGTTGAAAATTTTGAAGAATGTGGTAAAATAATAAAAGAATATAGATCAGCTCTTGAAGGAAAAACAGGAAACCCACTAAAAGAAAATACATTCACAAGGGGTCACTATTTCCGAGGTGTTGAGTAATTTTTATAAAAAGGTATATAATAGCAGGTAAAAATATGAAAAAGATTATTTTAGCATCAGGCTCACCGAGAAGACGAGAAATTTTGTCAGGTGCAGGTCTTGATTTTGATGTATATATTTCAGGTGCAGATGAAAGTTCTGTAAGTCCTAACGGAATCACTTTTGGTATGTATGTTCAGGAACTTGCACTTTTAAAAGCACGGGATGCAGCGAAATCTATTAACGAAAAAGGACACATCATTATTTCAGCAGATACCGTAGTGGTATGTGATAATGAAATTATGGGCAAGCCAAAGGACAGGGCAGATGCTTTTTCTATGCTAAAAAAACTTTCCGGAAAAAGTCACAGCGTTTATACAGGAATATGTGTATGGCGCAGTGATGATGCTTTTAGTGTATGCTCAGCAGTTGAGACGAAAGTTGTATTTAAGGAACTTTCCTCTGAAAAAATTAACAGCTATACCGCAACTGGTGAAAGTGATGATAAGGCTGGCGCATATGCTGTTCAGGGAAAAGGTGCAGCCCTTGTAAAGCGCGTAGATGGTGACTATTTAAACGTGGTAGGACTACCGCTTTTAAAGCTACTTGAAATTTTAGAAAATGATTTTGGTTATAACTTTTTTGAAGGAGAATGTAAATGAAATTAAAGTTTTTGGATTTTGGCAGTAATGTTTGTATTGACCTAGGAACTGCCAACACCTTACTTTATATAAAGGGAAAAGGTATAGTAGTTCGCGAGCCGTCCGTTGTTGCGATTGACAGATACAATCAAAAGGTTCTTGCAATTGGTAACAACGCAGATGAGATGTTAGGAAGAACGCCCGAAAACATTATTGCAATAAGACCTGTAAGAGATGGCGTAATAGCAGATTTTGAAGTTACCGAAGCAATGATGAAACGTCTTATGGGAATCGCACTTGGAAAATTAGGGAACCTTTTTAAACCAAAGGTTACTGTCTGTGTGCCAACAGGAATTACAAATGTTGAAAAGCGTGCAGTTATCCAATCTTTGAGCTTGGCTGGTGCAAAAGCTGTAACTTTGATAGAAGAACCAATGGCAGCAGCCCTAGGTGCAGGAATTGAAGTTTTAAATCCATCAGGAAATTTGATTGTCAATATCGGTGGCGGAACTTGTGAAGTTGCTGTAATCGCCCTTGGTGGTGTTGTATCTTCACGCTCACTTCGTAGTGCTGGTTGTGCTTTTGATGAAGCTATAATGAACTATGTAAAGAAAAAGTATAATCTTACAATAGGTGACAAAACTGCAGAGGAAATAAAAATTGAGCTTGGTTCAGCCCTTCCATATCAGGGTGAGGGTCATTTTGAAATGCGAGGCCGTGACGTATTAACAGGACTTCCAAAAAATATACAAATTTCATCTGGTGAAGTAAGAGAAGCAATGGCTGATAATATTGTAAATATAATCGAAGAGATACGAAATACTTTAGAAATCACACCTGCTGAACTTATTGCAGATGTTTTAGAAAACGGAATAACCCTGGCAGGTGGCGGTGCTCTTATAAGAAACATTGACAAGGCAATTGAAATGGCAATAGGTGTTCCGGTGAGAATTGCTGAAAATCCGCTTGATTGTGTTGTTTTGGGAACCGCAATAGCGGCTGAAAATGAAGATATTCTTATGCGTTCCGGTATAGGACGCAGATAAAAACGAGAGGGTAAAAAAATGCCTTTTTTAAGAAATAAAATTGTTAAGATTATTACAATAGTTATTGTTGTCTGTGCGATTCTTTCGGGAATGGCATATTTTGGCAACAATCCTGTTCAGCGTGTATTATATACAGTTATTTCACCTTTTTTTAGTGCAGTATATAACGGCGTAACTCCTGTTCGCCAATTCATTATGCATATAAAAGAGGCTGAAAACTACGAAAAAGAAATTAAAAGCCTAAAAGAGCAGGTTAACGCACTTGCAATTGAAAATAAAAGCCGTGAAGACTATATAAATGAAAATAAGCGGTTGAAGGAGCTTCTTGACCTGAAAGATATCACTATGCAGGCATATAATACTGTTACTGCGCGAGTGGTTTCATATGAGCCTAATAGCTGGTATGATACTGTTATGCTTGGCAAAGGAACAAAAGATGGAATTAATATTGATGATATCGTCATTACCAATCTTGGTGTTGTAGGACGAGTTATTGACTGTGGAAGTAATTGGGCCAAAGTATCTACCATCATAAATGCTTCCAATTCTGTAGGTGTAAAACTTTCTCGTACAGGCGATGTTGGTGTTTTATGTGGTGATGCAGGTCTTGCTCAGGATAAAAACGCTAAATTAGAGTATTTGTCCAATGATAAAAACCTAATTAAAGGCGATATTCTTGTAACTTCAGGACTTGGAGGAGTTTACCCTGCAAATCTTACAATCGGAAAGATTATAAACATCAAGTCAGATAGCGCAGGAAATCTTGATTATGGCATTGTAGAACCAAGTGTTGATTTTTCTTCTTTATATGAAGTGCTTGTTATTACTGGTATGAAAGATGGATGGGGTGCTACAGATGACCCAATAAGTACAACAACTGTTAATGCAAATGATATTGAAGGTGAAGAAGTTTTAGGAGAACAAATAACAGAATGAAACTTTTTAAAAATTTAAAATACTTTTTAATATGTTTTCTTTTTATAATTTTTGAACTTACGGTAGGAAAGTACCTTGAAATTTCAGGGGCAGTTCCTATGCTTTCTTTTTGCTTGTGCTTAGTTATCGCAACAAAAGAAGAAAATTTCAACTACATAGTTACTATTGGAATCGTAGTGGGAGTATTATCTGATTTGTTTTCAGGTCATGGATTTGGAACATATACTATTACTTTTACTTTAGCGGTTATTGCTACTTACATTTTAAGAAATAACACCTTTTCTTCACCGCTTTTATTCGTAATTTTTGATACTTTCATTTTGACTGTATTATTTAGTACCATTTATTATTTATTTCATATTTTAAATGTGGGGATAGAGTTTGGTGCCATGTTTGCAAAGTTAGCTATGCCTATAGCTATATACAATACAATAGTAAGCACTATATTTTACTTTATTCTCAACTCGACTTTGTATAAAAGGAGGTAGAGGCTTTGTCTAAAAAAAGAATGCTTTTTATTAAAATAGTTCTTTTGGTTATGCTGGGAGCTATTGTTTTCAGGCTTTATGATATGCAAATCATAAATGGCGAAGGTTATAAAAATCTTTCTGATCAACGCACCTCTGCCAATGTTACTGAGAAAGCACCACGTGGTGAAATTATTGATAGAAACGGTAAAGTTCTTGTTACAAATCGTAAAGGATATTCTATTAAGCTTCAAAAAACAAGCATTTCTGATGAAGAATTTAATGCAATGCTTTTGAAGCTTTTTGAAATTTTTGACGAAGAGCAATACATTGTTACAGATTCTTTACCAATTACTCAGATAGAGCCATTTGAATATACCTTCAAAGATGATAAAGAGAAAAGAAAATGGTTCGAAGGGGTAAAAAAAATAAGCGAAAAAATGACTCCGTATGAACTTTTGGAGTATTATAGGGAGTCATATAAAATCCCACAAGAAATGGATGCACACGGGTTAAGGCGACTTGCGGGTATGAGGTACGAAATAAGAAAATCCGGATTTTCAATAAATCAAGCGTATATAATAGCAGAAGATGTCTCTGCTGTTGTTGTTTCAAAAATTAAAGAAAGACAAAGCGAATTTCCAGGTGTAAGTGTAACTGAAGAGTTTTTCAGAAAATATACTCAAGGCAATCTTGCTGCCCATATTTTAGGTCGTATCGGAAAAATATATAAAGAAGAATATGAAGAGTTAGAAGAAAAAGGATATTCCCTTAATGATCTTGTTGGTAAAGAGGGAATAGAAAAAATTTGTGAAGAAGAGCTTAAGGGTCAGGACGGAAGTGAAAACATCTATTATGGAAAAGCAGCAGAGTTGCTCGATGATGATGGCGAAGTCCCTGCAACTCCGGGAAATTATGTAGTATTAACAATTGATGCTAACCTACAAAAAGCTGCGGAAGAATCGCTTGCCAAAAACATTCAGCAAATCGCAGCTTCAGGAGAAGGCCATGAGAGGAGAGGTGCTGATGCTGATTCAGGAGCAGCAGTTGTAATTGATGTAAAAACTGGTGATGTATTGGCTTTAGCAACATATCCGACCTATGATCCTGCGACCTTTAATGAGATGTATTCTGAGCTCAGCAATGATCCGGCAAAACCACTATGGAACAGAGCAATCAGCGGAACTTATACACCAGGCTCTACTTTTAAGCCATTAACGGCAATTGCAGCGCTTTCAACCGGAGCTATTTCTATTGATGAAGAACTTCCATGTGAAGGTGTATATACAGCTTTCCAGGATTATCAGCCAAAATGCTGGATATGGTCAGAACAGCACAAAACTCACGGAATGCAAAATGTAACAAAGGCAATTGAAAACTCGTGCAACTGTTTCTTTTTCGAAACAGGAAGGCTTACAGGCATTAATGCCATTTCAGAATACGCGAAAAAAATGGGGCTTTGCGAAAAAACAGGTATAGAACTAACTGAAGAAGTTTCGGGAAATGTTTCTAATCCTGCTTATAAAGCTACATTATTTGCAAATAATGAAGACAAAAGATGGGTGGGCGGCGATACAATTCAAACAGCTATTGGGCAATCATTTTCTGCATTTACACCAATAGGACTTGCAAACTATGCTGCAACAATAGCAAACGGAGGAACAAGATACCGTACCCACATAATCAAGAGCGTTCATTCAACCGTAGATGGAAGCCTTGTGTATGAAAATAAACCTGAAATTGTAAGTGAAATTGAGATTTCTGACGACAATTTAAATGCTATAAAGTTAGGAATGTTGGGAGTTGCTGATGAGGGTTCGGCAAAGCAGATTTTTAATGGTTACCCGATTAGTGTGGGCGGAAAAACCGGAACAGCGCAGATAAGTAAGAAAGCTTCAAATAATGCTTTATTCATAACATTTGCACCTTTTGATAAACCTGAAATAGCGGTTGCCGTTGTTATAGAACATGGATATCGCGGTGCAAATGCCGCTTATGTGGCGCGAGATATTTATGACGAATACTTTGGTCTTAAAAACGGTGGAGATATAGAAAGTAACAATAAAACAACAGATAGTTTTGAAGGATTATTACCTTAATTTAAATTTATTATTTACAAATTGACATTTTTTTGATATAATAGGACTATAATATTTGGTATTGGAGGTAAAAGGTTTGAATATAGCATGTATAGCACACGACAAGAAAAAAGAACTTATGATTCAATTTTGCATCGCATACAAGGGAATTTTTGAAAAGCATTCTCTGTTTGCAACGGACAATACAGGCAAAATGATAACTGAAAATACCGGACTTAATGTTTATAGATTCTTATCAGGCTCTCAAGGCGGTGATCAGCAGATTGGTGCTAGAGTTGCTTATAACGAAATTGACTTAGTATTATTTTTCAGAGATCCAATTACTCCGGAAACATACGAGCCTGATGTGGCTTCTTTGTTAAAACTTTGTGATATACACAATATACCAATTACAACAAATCTTGCAACTGCCGAAGTTCTTATACGAGGACTTGAAAGAGGAGATATGGATTGGCGTGATATCGTAAATCCGAAAGAATAATAAAAAGCCGACCATTTGGTCGGCTTTATTTTTTTACATATTTACATTTTGTGAAACAGAAGTTCCAGGAACACTGTAAATTAAGTTGTATGTTGAACCTCTTAAATCAATATTGATGCAAGGACGAATAATTCGTACTTGTTCAAAGTAGCCGTTTGAAAGACTGATTCCGTAATCTCCAAATGTTAATAAACCATACTTATCTACTGTAGGAGTTGCA
>JAZNWI010000274.1:0-3656 GCA_045593305.1 Clostridia bacterium
TGGATAGGAAAAAATGTTGGTGTTGCGGTTGATGTAGAAACAAAAACCGAAATTAAGGCAGCATGGCTTGATACAACACACAACGAAACAGTTACAGTTAAGGATTTCCAACGCCTGTATATTGATGCAAATAGATATGAATATGAGGACGAAGAAGGAAAGACCCGTAAGCTTAAGATAAACGACGAAATGTTCCTCATAAAGAATAACTCAGCAATTGTTGACTGGACAGAGGACGATCTTATTTGCCCTGATGGTTACATCGAGTTTATAAATAACGATAGTGATGATGAATATGATGTAGCTCTTTGCTTTGAACCACAGCTTATGGTTGTTAGTTATGCAGCCAATGACAGTGGCAGGGTGAGTGTGGTATCAGTTGACGGAACTATGGTTTCAGGAGACGACCTTAACTATTTGAGCATTACTAAAAACGGTCAAAATACTACCGCAGGAAGAATAGTAGAGGGCGATATAGTCAAGGCATATCAGTCAGCCTGCGGAAAGAGCCTTTGGATAGATGCAAGCGATTTCAGTACATCGGCAAAAATAGGTGTGGTTTATGAAGATAAAGCAGTGCTTGATGGTGATGAGGTTGAATACACCGAATTCTATAGAAATAACAGAGGAAATGCAGTTTCGCTTACTCCTGGCAGCACTATGAAAATTCTGTTTGATGATATGGGCAGAATTGCATGGGTAATGAAGGACAGTGCAGGTGGTGACGGGGAGACTATTGGTTATGTTATTGATGTTTCTAATATTAACGATGCCAGCGATAACCCGATAAAGATTAAATTCTATACGCAAAACGGTACATTTGCAACACATTATGCTGCTGAAAAGATATTTGTAGACGGAACACGCTATAAAGTCGAAGAGCTTTGCAATGTAATGCAGAGCGGCAGTATGGATATTGAAGGCGAATTTGCAATGTTTAAGCTGGATAAGGATGAACGAATAACTCATCTTGACACAGAAAGAGTTGGAACGGAGTCAGATTCAAAGGTTACTCCGCTTACCGACAGTTCCGGCAGAAAGGTATCCTTTGAAGCTTTCAACGGCACATTTGGTAATATACACAATTACCCGGCTGCAGGGGGAATATATGAAAATACATATCTTCAGCAACCGCTAAAGAGAGAAACGCTTGCATTTATAATCCCTGTAGATGAGAGCGGTACTCCTGTTGATAGCGGATATGAAGGATTCTATGACATTTCCACTGCTGAACATACATGGACAACTTTGGAACCGATTTCAGACAGAACAGAGTTCTATGGGCTTGATGAAAATAATTATCCGGCTTTTGGTGTAAAATACAGAGTTTATCCGGCGGGTTCACAAGATGGCATGCGTGCAGTTAGTAATAACAATGCGAATGGTATGATTGTTGCTAAGGTTAAAGATACTGTTGATGAAGATAATGAAATTGTTAAAGAAATCCATGGATACAATATGTCAAACGGAAGAGAAACCGTTATTAAAACAAACGGAAATTTAACAAGATTCATTGAAACAGGTCGAATTCAACAGGAAAAACCGGAATGGATAAATGAAAGAACAAAATATTTGTCACTACCGGTGCCAAGCAGTGATCAGCAAGATTTTGAAGGTTACTGTAAGAATATATCAGAGCTTAAGACCGGAGATATAATCTTATATCAGATTTCGGGTGATTATATCAGCTCTTTAGAGCGTGTATTCGCAATAGAGGATGTTGACATTTCTACATATTTGTCAAATAAAGGCAGTTACTATACATCTGGCTCAAGCAGTTCATATCCTGAGACTATGGGTGCAAGCTTTAAGCTGATGTACGGTAAGGTGAAGGGATTAAGGGATGGTGTAATAAAATACCAGAATGTTCCGGATAGCGATCCCGGTGCAATATTCCCGATGCACATACAGTACCCTAGTATGTCAGCACTGTTTATTGTTGAAGGAGGCAGTATTGCCGTTGAACCGGCAGCAAATCTGCCTACATATATATCTTTAACTGATGAAACAGAAATGGTAGTACATTCATCAACCGGTAATTTCCGTTCAGCAGTAATCTATAAATAGTTTAATACGATAATTTAATCAAGGGTCCGGCTGGCCGGGTAAAGAAAGCCCGTGCTTTTAAAGATGCCGGCACAGCCAATCCCTTAAAGAATAAAGTTATCAATTGTGTGGATGCACATTAAAAATATTTAAAATATAAAAAGGAGGAATTGTTTATGAAAACAATTGCAAAGAAAATCATTGCTGCAATTACATCGTTAGCTCTTTTAATTCCGTCAGCTACGATAATGGCAGCAAGAGGCGAAGGCGATGTTAACATTGCGGCAAATAAGGATGCGATTTCGAAAGTCTACGGCGACGGAGCAGACCCATACGGTGTTGCTGACCGAGTAACTACAGATGGTCAATTCATTGGATTTGGAGGAGAAGACCTTATTACGGTGGACTTGGGAAAGAAGTATCCAATCACTGAGGTTCTTATTTCCACTTGGGGAAAAAATGAGGACAGCAATGGAAGTAACTATGGTTTGGGTGCAAGCTACGAAATGTCCATTTGGGTATCAAATACCGATCCGGGTCAGGAAACAGACCTCAGCACTAATGGCGGCGTCAAGCTGAATACGATTGAGGAGTTTGTGGGTGAAGTCGGCAATTACAACTCTCGTTATGAGCTTGGTGAAGAAGGCGCTTACCGTTATGTACAGCTTAAGTACACAGGAAACACAGCCGGTGCTGCCATTTACATTAACGAAATCGAAGTGTACACCACTAAAGAGGCTGCAAATGGCGGAAATAACGTTAACGTTGCCACAGGAAAAAGTGCAATTTCAAAGTGCTACGGTGCAGGCGGCTGGGGTGAAGACGTTGTTGCCAATGTTACAGGTGATGGTATATTCTGTTGTCCGACAGCTGCAGGCCAGTTAGAGCTTGTTACTGTTGATTTAGGTACAAGATACCCAATCAACGAAGTTCGTGTTGGTACTTATGGTAACAACACCAATACAGACGCTTTCGGTTTTGGTACAGATGCTGTATTTGAGGTTTGGGCATCAAATACAAATCCGGGACAGTCTACTGACCTTAGTGAAAACGGCGGTGTTAAGCTTAATGTAATCGGCGATACACAGTTTGTGGCTAATCCTGGCGGTGGATACACTTCTTACTATGAGCTTGCAAATGAAGGTTCTTATCGTTTCGTACAGGTAAAATATATTAAGGGTACAGACGCTGTAGCTGATATGAGACTAACAGAAATTGAAGTTTATTCATCTCAGGAAGCTGCAAGCAATGTTCCAACTGTTATTTCAGTAGGCAAGCCTGTTTATTCAGAATTCTTTAACGGCTGGAACTATAACTTTATTGCTTTAAATGATGGTGATAATAGCACAGAACATTGGATGTATATTGCTTCAAGTCAATTTGGCAACGGAATTTCAGGTGTAAATTCTGACGGAACAATTATTGATGACTATTTTGACCACGTTATAAACCTTGAAGCAAAATTCCCTATTGAAAAGGTTACTGTTTCAAAGGGTAACAATTCAATAGACGGCGTAAGCGTTGCAAATGACCCGAATGCTGATGCGAGTGAATGGATTCCGCTTGTTTATGACGAAATTAGCGACGAATACTATTTAGACACAATGGAT
>JAZNWI010000275.1:0-7334 GCA_045593305.1 Clostridia bacterium
AATATTTCCGCCTCGATAGTCAACATCCCAACCGGAAGGTCTTACCTTTCCGTCCGGGCTCTGACCATTTGAGCCTTGGAATGGGTCGTCCATAAGATATGTCGGATTTCCCTCGAAAACATCAGTATAATATACTGTGTCCTCTAGCGGTGCTGAAATTGTTGTTACCGCTTCATCTACCGGTGCTGCAGTTGTTATAAGCATTTCTTCTGCCATTACAGGCACTATTCCAAGAAGCATTATACCAGCTAAAACAGCACATAAAATTTTCTTAAAATTCATAAAAGTCCCCCTCCTTTTATTTGGCATAACAATATGCCACCTTAATGATATTGTACCATTTATTTACTTTGAAATCAATAAAAAATTGTGCAAAATTCATATTAATGCTATTTTTTTACCGAAACTTACGAAAACATTTATAAGACAAAAAAATTCCGCACCGCTTTTTGCGATACGGAATTTTAAATAACTGTTTGTTACTACTCTACTCTGATGTAGTCGATGTAGATGTCACCCATTTTACTTGTAGGGTCAATTCTTAGTGTCTTGATTGTTCCCTTCCAAGAAGCGTTTTCTGACATATCAAATGTATATTCTACCCAATCTTCAGTAGCAGTAATAGGAATTTCAAGTCTTCTTGCACTTCCTACAGGACCCCAAGTAGGTTCAGAGTCTGTCTGGAAGTATAGAATAAAGTTTGAAGCACCTGTCATATTCTTCATACGGATTGTAACTTTATTCTTGTATTGGTCAGCCGGGATGTTAATGTTGTGGAACTGGATAATTGGGTCAGTACTGATACTCTTCATGTATACCATACCGTCCTTAACCTGAGCAAATGCAACACCTGACTTAGACCAACCTTCAAGGTCTCCGTCTTTATTGAACTCATACTGATACGGAATCTTGTCTGTAGCTTCTTCCTTGACCTCTTCATTGGTTATCTTGAACCCAAACATATCACAGATGTAGTACATCGGCACCATGAAGTGTCCGTTTTCATAATATGGTGTTCCAGGTATCTGAGTATCAACACCATTTATGTTAGCAATATTGCTTCCGCTCTTTAAGATAACATGCTTGTCATCCTTATCAATTGTGAATGTCTGGTCTTTTGCAACATAGTTAACATCACAATCAAATGTTTCTAGAGCTCTGTATGCTGACATATACATTACGCCATCCTTTTCTACAGGAGGACAAATTGTGTTCAGAAGCAGATTGTTTACATAGTAGTTCACTCTTGGAGTCTTCCAAGCAAGAACTTCGATATACTTCATACCCCAATCACCAAAGTCTCTGAACAAGCCATCGTCAGGGTCAAAACGTAAACCGATCATTGTTGCACCAGTAAGCTTTTCTGCATTAGTTGGCGGAGCAAAGTAAGTTGCATATCCGTCACCTGTAATCTTTGCGTCAAATCTCTTACCAGCACCGTAGTTAGCTTCAAGGTCTGTATGGTAGATAAACATACCTACACCACCACCGTCAACCCAGAAGTTTGATCTGATACCTGCTACGTTGTCAAGTGGAATTGATATACCTTCATTTATAATACTTGGGTCGTTAGCATTTGACTTACCGATAAGCTTACCATCTTCGTTCTTGATGTATTCAATATCCTTTTCAATCTTCCATTCAGCAAAATCGTCAGGATTATCAAAGTACCAGCCCTTAAGTACATATACTTCATCGTCTGTAGGGTCAGTTGGAACTTCATTCAGCATCTTAAGTGCCTGTCGTTCAGGCGGATAAAGAACTTCAAGTCTTGCCTTAGCTCTCTCTGTCGGAACTTCTTCTACAGGGTTATAGCCTGCATTTGTTGCAGCGTTTCTGATTTCCTGTAGGTATCCGAATCCGTATGCTGTTGATGGACAGAAGAAGTGACCTTCACCCCATTCATTCCAACATGTATAGATAAGATGCTTTGAAGGGTTCTTTCCTTCAGCTTCCATCTGATTCATCTTGTCGATAGAGAACTTAGTAAGCTTACCAACTGTTTCAGGTGTTGAGAACTTACCTCCTTCACCAATTACCCAAGGCTCTGTACTCCATCCCATCGGTACTGATGGAACATAAGATAGAGTCTGGTTATCAAGACGTGTTTCGATAACGTTTGACATCTGTGCATAAGAACTTGCCTTATGTCCTGATGTATAAACGAAGCCGTGAGTTGCACCAACTTCAGCCCAGTCACCGGATGCGTCACCAACGATTGCTACACCGTCAAAACCGGCATCCTTACAAGCCTGGTCAAGGTATGCAAATGCTTCCTTGATGCCCTCAAGACCGCCAAATACTGTCATTAGGTTTGACCATGCATAGTAGTAAACTACAGGCTTATTGTCAATTAACATATAGCTAGGATTCTTGAAGTAGTATTCAATCCAGTAAGGGATTACATTATTCTTGTAGTCTTCAAAACCACCCAATGTGTCGCCATACATATATGAGTGCATGATAGCAAACTTCATCATATGGTTGTATTCAGCCTTCATGAATCCGTCCATAGCGTGGAATCTTTGAACATTCTTGATAGGGTTGTTCTGGTTACCGTTATCACGCGCCCATGGATATACCTGATAATCAAAGCCGTGTTCAACCAGCCACTTGATTTCCCAGTCAGCAACTTCAGGGCTACCTTCTGTATACCAACCCATATATGGTTCTCTGTTTTCATACGGGCTGATTCTGTCCCAACCATAGTGGTTACCTTCACGCCACATTGAGTACATCATCATTGAAAGCTCTGCATCCGGAGATTCAACTTTCTTTGGTTCAGGAACATAGTCGCTCTGTAGTGGAAGATCCTGATAAACCATAATATCATCAATCCAGAATGTTGCCTTCTGCTTAAGACCTGTTTCAACACAATATGCGTCGATAAAGTTTACGTCTTCTTCAAAAGGAATGCCTTCTGCTACTTTTCTGTAGTTTAAGTAGATATCAGCTGTCTTTGCTTCAATATCTGCATCAATCTGTAAATAGTACCACATATTGTCACGATATCCGTGATAGATTTCCTGACCGCCTGTTGTATAGAAGTTATTCTTGTTTGCTTTTATACCGATTGTCCTCTTCTCGCCTGATGAAAGACCGATAAAGAAGTTGTTAGATTTTGGATTAACAATAAACTTTGTTTCCATTGTAAGCTTTTTAGTCTGTGGTTCAAAAGCATACTTAATAATTGAGTTATCAATTGTGAATGGGTCGTCAACCCTTAGTGAGTTACGGTCGTCAATATCACCTGAGTTTACTGACTCAACATAAACATTACCCTTACCCAAAGATTCAACTGTCCATGGTTCTGAAATTGTGCCTATTGGCGATGTCATGAAAACATCGTTTACAAGGTAGTTAATGTAAATATTTATAAACTTCAGCTTAACATCAACTGTTCCTTCTTCCGGAGTGGAAACAATAATCTGGTCAATCTGTTGACACTCCTCAGTGAACTTATAGTCACCAACATATTTGCCCTGTGCATAAACTTTCACTTTACCCCTATCAAGATCAAGTTCTGCTTTAATTGCAAAGTCTTTATCAACAGCGTACTTTCCAATGGTAATGTTTTTGCCGTCCTGCTGGATAAGCTGAACGGTGTCATCCTTTGTTATGAACTGAGCCGCAACCTTTCCGTTACCCAAAAGCTCATAGCTGAAGCCTGACTTTGGCTGAATCATCATTGTAAAGCCTGCTTCAAAAGTAAGCTTTCCGCTCTTATGAGGAAGAAGATTCTTGCTCATAGTAATTCTTTCTGTTTCGCTGTAGTCCCAGACACCCATACCAATATCATAGTGCTGAGCCTTGGTTACAGAACCGCCTCGGTAGTCAATATCCCAACCGGATGGTTTTACCTTGCCCTGGTCCGGAATGTTACCTCCCTGTGAATGATAAAAGTCATCCTCTAAAAGGTATGTAGGATGGCCTTCAAACACGCTTGTGTCATACACTTCGCCTGTTTCCTGTGCATCAACATAGTAAATTGGTGCTTCTTCCGCCAGTACAGGCACTACGCCAAGAAGCATCACACATGCTAATACTGCACATAAAAATTTCTTAAAAATCATTTTTGTTCCTCCTTTGATTTTCGCTACATAGTTAAGATTGCCAAAAGCAATCGTCTAGCCAATATATCATATCATTTATTCAATATAAAATCAATACATATTTTGAAAATTTTTCTACAAAATTCACATATTTAGCCTATTTGGCTTACTTTTTTTGGTAAATATTTACCGCAAATACTATTGTTTCACCTTTCCATCTCTTTGTTACACTCCCCATATTTCTATAAGATTTAACCCGATATCAATTTTATTTCAAAAAAGTTAATTTTGGTCTTGTTTTTTTCAGGAAATAATGATACTATATTTACATAATATGGGCAATATTATGCAATACACAAACAGAAAAGGAGAAAACTATGAAAATTGAAAGAAGACGAATTCTTACTCCATCAAAGGATGCTCCTTGGATGGATATGGCAGTTTTAAACCCTGCTATCATCGAATACAAGGACAAAATGATTATGCTTTTCAGAACAAAGGGAAGCGAAGGAAAGGCATGGGACGACCCTGAAGCTATTTATCCGATTGCTATCGGCTACGGCGTTTCAGAGGACGGCGGAGAAACATGGGATTTTGATTTGTCAAAGCCTGCTCTTTTCCCAAGATGCGAAACTGACATCGAAAAGGTATATATTATCAATAAATATGGTCAGAAAGTTGCTAACTGTGCAAACGGTAGTATTGAAGACCCAAGATTATTTATGATTGAAGATAAGTGCTACTTAACAGTTGCTTGCCGTCTTTTCCCTCTTGGTAACCTTTGGTGGAAAGATGATATGACAAGAATGACTCCTGAGTGGGCTAAAAATGATGACAACCCATTCGGTACAAGTGCAGCTCAGTACAACCCTACTGTAACTGTTCTTTTCGAGGTTGACCTTGACAAGCTTTTGGAAAGAGATTATGACAATGCGTTCTTCTACTTGACACACCTATCAAACCCTGACTTTGGTGAAAACAGAGACATCGTTTTCCTACCTGAAAGACAGATGATTGACGGAAAGCTTCAGTATGTTATGATTGAAAGACCTGTTGAACCATTCAAGAATCCATATCTTGATGAAAAGCTACCAACGATGGTATGGTCAGCAGGCGAAACTTTCTATGATTTCGTAAAGCCGGAAAACAAGAAGGTTGTTCTTTGCCCACCTACATACGAATGGGAAATGAACAGAATCGGTGCGTCAGCTCCACCACTCAGAATTGATGATAAGCACTGGTTACTTTGCTTCCATGGTAAGCAGGATGACGGCGTTGGATATACTCAGAACTTCATGGTGCTTCGTGACCGTGAAAATGACTTCCCTGAGCTTATCTACCACAAGGATGAAAGACTTATCACAGTTAAGGAAGAATGGGAAATGCCTGGTAAGTTCCATATTCCTTGTATCTTCATTACAGGTATGGTTAAGCGTGGCAACGACCTTATCCTTGCATACGGTGCAGGCGATGAGAGAGTTGGTCTTATGACACTTGATTACGACGAACTTATCCAGCACATCAAGGACAATGGCTGCAAATTTTAATACAAAACTCACGGCAAATTTGCCGTGAGTTTTTTGTGCAATAAAAAACCGCCCTTGCAGGAGGTGCAATAGAGCGATTTTTTAGGTATGTATTTTATTTGTTATTTTCAGTTTGGCAAGTGCATTTTTTTGCACAATCTTTTGCGTGAGGACAGCCTATACAGGTCTGACCTCTTTTCTTTGCTTTGTAAATGTAGGCTGTTGCTCCGCCTACTATCAAAAGCAATACAAGGATTATAATAATATCTTCCATAGCTTATTTTTCAACCTTTTTTCCGCCTTGTGCCATAAGGTGTCCAATAATACCCATCATCACAAGAACTGCTATAAATCCCGGCACAAAACCCGTACCTACTGTTCCTTCTGTTATTAGCGTACCAATCTGGTATACAAAGAATGCCACGATATAGCCTGTTGCAAGCTGAAGTCCTACACCGCCCCAGAACCATTTTTTATCGTTAATTTCAGAACGCATAGCTCCCAAAGCCGCAAAGCACGGAGGTGTGAATAGATTGAACATCAAACACGCAAGAGCCGCAGCCTTTGTAATGCCGAATATTGCAGCAACTTCATTTGCGCCACCCATAAGCTCCAGGGCTTCTGTATCAATGAAGTTTGTTATGCCGTAACAAATAGCAAGAGTACCAACAACATTTTCCTTTGCAATAAAACCTGTAACTGCCGCTGCCGCCATTTGCCATACACCAAATCCCAAAGGAATTAACAAAAATGCAAATGGTCTGCCGACTGATGCAAGGATTGAAGTGTCCGCCATTCCCTCTTCTACAAGTTGGAAACTCCATGTAAATTCCTGCATAATCTGTACCAAAGTGTTACAAACAAGAATGATTGTACCTGCCTTTACTATGTATGCCCAACCTCTTGAACACATTGACAAAAATGCACGCTTTAGTGATGGGAGCTTGTATTCAGGAAGTTCAATAATGAAATAAGATTTTTTCTTGTTATTTCCTGTAATCTTGTTTATGATAAGCGCACCGAAGAATATCAACAGGATTCCTGCGAAATACATAAGCGTTCCAACCCAAGAGCTATCTGCAAAGAATACCCCTGCAAAAAGGGCAATAACAGGAAGCTTTGCACCACATGGCATGAACGGAGTAAGCATTGCAGTTGCGCGTCGTTCACGCTCATTTTTAATGGTACGGCATGCCATAACACCAGGGATTGCACAGCCTGTGCCAATTACAAACGGAATAACTGACTTTCCGGAAAGACCTACCTTTTTGAAAATCGGATCCAGAACAACTGAAACTCTTGCCATATATCCGCAGTCCTCAAGGATAGCGATAAGGAAGTACATTACCATTACAAGTGGCAGGAATCCTACAACTGCACCAACACCACCGATGATTCCGTCTACCAAAAGTGACTGAAGAAGCGGATGTGCATTTGAAACTAACCCTGCTACCCATTCCTGGAACATTTCTATCCATGCAACTAATGTGTCCGCTAAAAATGGTCCGAAAGTTGACTGTGAAATATCAAATACAAGGAACATGATAAGTGCAAAAATTGGAATACCAAGCCACTTATTCGTTAAAATTTCGTCTATATCATCGCCCAGATTTTTATCCTTTGTTAAAACTTTTCTTGTTTCAACTTCTTTAACGATTTTATTTACAAACTCAAATCTTTTTCTGTCTGCCGCCTCTACCGCTCTCTTATTTGAAAGGTCAACATTTTCTTCTATGTAAGGTGCGTGTTGTCCGTG
>JAZNWI010000276.1:0-5525 GCA_045593305.1 Clostridia bacterium
ATGGAATAGTGGCAAGTCACATACCGCTTAACAGCTATGAAATAGTTCTTTTGCGAACATTTATAGGCAGTGTGTTTTTAATTGCTTTGTTTTTAATTGGGAACGGCAGATTTCATATATTGGAGCACAAAAGGGATTCGATTTTTGATACTTTGTCGGGTATTGCTATGGGAGCAAGCTGGATGTTTCTGTACGAGGCATATAAGCAGATTGGTGTAAGCTTATCCACATTGCTTTATTATTGCGGCCCTGTAATTGTTATGGTGTTATCACCGATTATTTTCCGTGAAAAGCTTACGGCACCAAAGCTTTTTGGCTTTGCAACCGTGGTTGTTGGTATTTTCCTTATTAACGGCAATGAGGTGGGAAGTAGTAACAGATGGGGAGTATTCTGCGGTTTAATGTCGGCTGTTACATATTTCTTTATGGTAACCTTTAACAAAAAATCAAAGAACATAAGCGGAATGGAAAATACTATAATGCAGCTTGCTTGTGGTTTTTTGACAGTTGTGGTATTTACGGTGTTAAAGCAGGGGGTTGTTATTAATATACCGCAAAGTGCCTGGGTTTGGATTTTGATACTTGGTATTGTAAATACGGGCATTGGTTGTTATATGTATTTTTCGTCACTTGCAAAACTCTCTGTTCAGACTGTGGCGGTGTGTGGATATATGGAGTCATTATCCGCAGTTGTATTTGCTGCAGTTTTGCTTGGTGAA
Source organism: Clostridia bacterium (assembly GCA_045593305.1). Lineage (GTDB taxonomy): Bacteria > Bacillota > Clostridia > UBA1381 > UBA1381 > UBA1738. The sequence goes on from JAZNWI010000276.1 coordinate 720, forward strand.
AAAATGACTGTGTTGCAGGTGATAGGTGCCGTTTGTATTATAGGTGGTGCAATGATTGGCAATTTGGTTAAAACGATAAACATAAAGGAGGTTATAAAGTGAAAATTAAGATTATAAACAAATGTGAGCAGGATAAATATGACGTTGAAATCCTGAACTTACTTACAGAATGTGACGAAGAATTTGTGCCGCCACTATCTGCACGAAGTTCCACAACACAGTCGGATTTAGGCGGTGGAACAAATGCAGGCAGTGGAGTTTTAAACTATTTTAATGAAATGAAAAAACAGAAAATTCTGGTAGCTGTTGAAGATGAAAAGCTTATAGGCTTTGTTTCCTTTAAAGAGAATTTTGTGAATGATAAAATAGGGGAAGAACAGCTTCCCAACATATACATATCCACATTACTTGTTGCCGAAAGCGGCAGAGGAAAAGGACTCACAAGGAAAATGTATGAATTTCTGTTTAAGGAATATGAAAATGCCAATGTTTTTACAAGGACATGGTCTACAAATGAAGCACATATAAAAATACTTTCGGGATTTGGTTTTGAAATACTTACAGTGCTTGAAAATGACAGGGGATACGGTATTGATACCGTTTATTTTAAAAAGGCCAGCAATACTTTATAAGGGGCTGATGCAAAATATGAAAAAGGTAATAGTAATAGGTTGCCCCGGATCGGGCAAAACCACCTTTGCGGAAAAACTTAATAAAATTACGGGTTTGCCGTTGTATTATCTTGATGCCATATGGCACAAGCCCGATAAAACACATATTTCAAGAGAAGATTTTGACGAAAGAATAGCTGAAATATTCAAAGACGATAATTGGATTATAGACGGCAATTACAAAAGAACTATTGAGATGCGACTTCAGCATTGTGATACGGTATTTCTTTTTGATTTGCCAACAGAGGTTTGCATACAGGGAGCAACGGAAAGAATAGGAAAAGGAAGATATGACCTGCCCTGGGTTGAAACAGAGCTTGATACGGATTTTAAAAAGGCAATAGAAAACTTTTCCAAAGATGTTTTGCCCGATATTTATGAGCTTTTGGACAAATACAAGGAAGGCAGAAATATTATAATTTTTAAATCAAGAATAGAAGCAGATGAATTTTTAAAAGGGGAAAATATATGAGTATTTACGATGTATTGCACAGTGGCGAGCTTTATCTGCCCGGTGATGAGGAAATAATGAAAGAACAGTTTAAGTGCCTGGAAAAGCTTTACGATTTTAATGCAACACGTCCGTCGGAGTATAAAAAAAGGCAGGCTATGCTTAAGGAAATGTTTGCAGAAATTGGAGAAAATTGTTACATAGAGCCGCCTTTTCACGCTAATTGGGGTGGAAAGCATGTACACTTTGGCAAAAATGTTTACGCTAATTTTAATCTTACTTTAGTTGATGATACACATATTTATGTTGGGGATTTCACAAAGCTTGGTCCTAACGTAACTCTGGCTTCTGCGGGGCACCCTATACTGCCGGAGCTTCGTCTTAAGGCATATCAGTACAATATGCCTGTTAGGATAGGGAAAAACTGCTGGCTTGGTGCAGGCGTTGTGGTTGTACCCGGTGTTACAATAGGTGACAACACTGTTATTGGTGCCGGAAGCGTGGTTACAAAGGATATTCCGTCAAATGTAGTTGCGGTAGGTAATCCCTGCAGAGTATTAAGGGAAATTAATGATCGTGACAAAGAATTTTACTTTAAAAACAGAAGGATAAATTTATAAGAACTGACTGTTTTTCACCGTATAATAAAAAAATCAAATTTTATGTTGAAAACTTATGTATAATATGTTATAATATACCAAGTTATACAATATTAATATTTTTCAGGATATTGGAGGAATTGAAAATGGAACTTAAATTGAGACCAAAGGAAGAATGTATGTTCGACGAAATATCTCTTGGCGAAATTATGCTTAGACTTGACCCGGGTGAAGGAAGAATCAAAACTGCAAGATCCTTCACAGCTTGGGAAGGTGGCGGCGAATATAATGTTGCCAGAGGTTTGAGACGTTGCTTTAAAATGAAAACTGCAGTTGTTACAGCTTTTGCTGAAAACGAACTTGGTTATCTTATGGAAGACTTTATTCTTCAGGGCGGCGTAGATACATCTCTTATTAAATGGATGAAATATGACGGTATCGGCAGAACTGTTCGTAACGGTATTAACTTTACTGAAAGAGGCTTTGGTGTAAGAGGTGCTGTAGGTGTATCTGACCGTGGTAATACAGCTGCTTCCAAACTACAGCCCGGTGATATTGACTGGGATTACATCTTCGGTACACTTGGTGTTCGTTGGTTGCACACAGGCGGTATTTTTGCTGCACTTAGCGAAACAACAGCTCAGGTTGTTATTGAAGCAGTTAAGGCTGCTAAAAAATACGGTACAATCGTATCTTACGACCTTAACTACCGTCCGTCACTTTGGAAGGATATCGGCGGAGAGGCTAAGGCTCAGGAAGTTAACAAGGAAATTGCTAAGTACATAGATGTTATGATTGGTAATGAAGAAGACTTTACAGCTTGCCTTGGTCTGGAAGTAGAAGGTAATGACGAAAACCTTAAGGAACTAAACCTTGACGGTTACTACAAGATGATTGAAGCTGCTACAAAGGCATATCCTAACTTTAAGGTTGTTGCTACAACTTTAAGAACAGTTAAAACTGCTACAATCAATGACTGGAGCGCAATTTGCTACGCTGACGGTAAGGTTCACAAGGGTATTGAACTACCCGGTCTTGAAATTATGGACCGTGTTGGCGGTGGTGACAGCTTTGCATCAGGTTTGATTTACGGTTTGATGAGCGGTAAGCCTGCTTCAGAAGCTGTTAACTACGGTATTGCTCACGGTGCACTTGCAATGACAACTCCCGGTGATACATCAATGGCTAGCCTTAAGGAAGTTGAAAATATTATTGGGGGTAAAGGTGCTCGCGTTCAGCGATAATCTCTACGGAGTGCAAAAATAGCGCAGACCGCAAAAAATAAAATTATAAGTAAAACTATTATGGTGTAGAAAAGCCGACTTGTTTCGGCTTTTCTTTTTTTGGGATTTTTTTTGCTATGAACAAACACTCGCCTGCGGAGTATCTATATACACCTTTGGCTCGGTTTGTTGATTCAGAACAATTTTTCCTATCCCAAAGGAATGTAAAAATAGTCCTGAACACAAAAGGCAATTTTTAGTATTATATAAGATGAATTAAAGTTGAAATACCGCACGTTATGCGGTATTTCTCTTTTTTATGCCTTTTTACAGTCTGTTTTTTTTACATTCCCTGGTACAATAAAAGTGTAAGTAAATTAACTATTGATGTAGTTGATTACTTGCACTTATTTTTTTATAATAAGAGATGAAATGGTCTGACGTACAGTCCCTTGGATTTCGCATCCGCACTAAAGACTGTCAGCCATTCTCTTATTATGTAAATTCGATTAAGCAGGTTGGGACTTTTAGCTCCCGTGTAACTAACCAGGATGAATTGTAATAAGTGCGAATGGAAACCATTTTAACATCATTTGGGAGGTATTATTATGATTGGTGTAGGAATTGATGTGGCAAAAGCCAAAAGTATGGTTGCAATTTTATCTGATGATGGTGAAATCATCAAAGCTCCTTTTGAAATTGCAAATACAGAGTCGGGACTTTCTTCGCTGTGCAAAATTATTAAGGAACTTCCAGACAAAGTGTATTGTGTAGTTGAATCCACCGGTGTGTATCATTTTCCAGTGGTTTCTTATTTGCAAGAAAATGATATATTTGTAAGTGTTGTTAATCCGTTAATTATTAAGAAATATGCATCAATGGATATTAGAAAGGTAAAAACCGATAAGACTGATTCATTGAAATTAGCATCATATGTTCTCGACAATTACAGACATCTTGTTAATTATTCAGCCGATAATGAAATTTATTCCGAATTACGAATTTTAAGCCGACAGTATCTTCATTACGTAAAGGTTCTTGCTAATGCAAAGGTTAATTTGACGGATATATTAGATAGGACATTTCCTGGAATCAAGCCACTGTTAAAAGGACACATCAGAACAACAGGAAAAAACAAGTTATGTGATTTTGTAGAAAAGTTTTGGCATTGTGATGTTATTACAAGCATGAGTGAAGCCAAATTTGTTTCTGAATACATAAAATGGGCAAAGAAAAAGGGATATCACCCCAACGAAACAAAAGCAAAAAGCTTACACGCGAATGCATTGGAATGTATCCCTACGCTGCCATCTAATTCTGCATCTACCAAAATGTTAGTATTAGAAGCAGCAAAGGCTGTCAGCACTGTTGAAACAACCCTCGCAACTATTTTAGCACAAATGACAGAGCTTGCCAAGTCTTTACCTGAATTTTCTGTTATCAGAGAAATGCCTGGTGTGGGCGATGTGCTTGCACCACGTATTATTGCAGAAATTGGAGATGTCAGAAGATTTCATAGTGCATCAGCTTTAATTGCATATGCAGGAATTGATACACCTCCATACGAATCGGGAGATTTTCGGGCAAGTAACCGTAAAATTACCAAGAGAGGTTCTGCATCACTTAGAAAAACAGGATATGAAATCATACAAGCCCTAAAGGTAGTACAACCTCAAAATGACAACGCAGTCTATCAGTATTTAATAAAAAAAGAAAGCGAAGGGAAACCATTAAAAGTTGCTAAAATTGCAGCATTAAACAAATTTTTGAGAATCTATTTTGCACGAGTTAATGAATTTTACTTGAACTCATAAACGAATTTTTTTGAAAAAATTAGACCGACACTTTTCAATGCCGGTCTA
>JAZNWI010000277.1:0-14309 GCA_045593305.1 Clostridia bacterium
AAAAGCGCAATACATACTCCAAAAATCGGCAATGCAAGATGCCCGAAGATATGGTAATCAATCCTGCTTATTATCACCATCAGTGCAACGCCTATCAAAAATGCACCTGTCTGTATGATTACATTGGAGTTTGTATTTAACGAACGGGTTGCGCTGTATATCATAACGATACCGAAAACCGCCGCCACAAGCGTCACCCAAAACAGAAAACTGTCATGGCCGTGTATCAGATTTTCTTCCTTTCGTCTCATTCTTTCTCTCCTTTTTTTGAGGTAAATTTAACCTATAAATCCATTATACTATTATTTTGTCCCTTTTTCAATTACATTTTCATAACATTTACATAAAACCCGTGCCTTTCGAAATACTATAAAAAAGGAGCATGTTATGAAGCAATTATTTTTTTCTATAAAACTTTTGACCTATGGTGCATTCTGCGATATATGTGCCTCTTTTTGCACACATATAGCAGAAAAGTGCCTTAACCAAAATAAATCCCTAAATAAAAAATTGCTCATTTTTATGAGCAATTTTTCCGGTAAGCATCTTAAATGCTGGCAAGATTTTGAGAGAAAGTTTATAAAACAATTTTTAGAAACTGACCCTCGCAATATGCCTTAACTCTTATTTATCTGCAAGATAGTTGTTGATATCAGCTACAAGCTGGTCAACATCTGCACCGTGAACAGCGCAAGCCATCTCTAGTGTTTCGCCTGATGCTGATGGGCAGCCAAGACAGTGCATTCCTACATTTAAAAGGAATTCTGCGCATCCCGGGTCAATTGATAAAACATCTCTTATTATCATATCCTTAGTTACTTGTTTCATTTTGTATATCTCCTTTATTATAATATTTTAAAAACTCTGCTTCATCAAGCACTTCATGCTCAAGCAAAGCTTCTGCCACATTTTTAAGTCTTTCTGCATTATCAGAAAGCAATGTCTTCGCCTTTTTATATTGGTCTTTTATAATTTTTTCCACTTCTTTGTCAATCAGTGTTGCAACAGTTTCGGAATACGCCTTGGAATGTCCGTAATCACGGCCTAAGAACACTTCTTCGTCACTATCATAACAAACAGGACCAACTTCATCGCTCATTCCGTATTTTGCCACCATATCACGGGCAACCTGCGTTGCACGCTTTAAGTCAGATGATGCTCCGTTTGAAATATCATCTAACATCAAATCCTCTGCAGCTCTTCCGCCAAGGAGCACTATGATTTCAGAAAGCATATCCTTTCTGCCTGAAAACCATATATCCTCATTTGGAATATGCATCGTGTAACCGCCGGCTCTTCCCCTAGGAATTATTGAAACCTGACGAACTGTATCCCGCTTTGATACCAGCTTTGCAAGAACTGCATGGCCCGCTTCGTGGTATGCGGTAAGCTTTCTTTCTTCGTCGGTTACCTTTTGGGATACCTTGGAAGGTCCCATCATAACCTTTATATTTGCGTCCTCGATATCCTTTTCGTCAATCTCGGTTTTTCCGCGTCTTGCCGCAAAAATTGCTGCCTCGTTCATTACATTTTCAAGGTCAGCACCGGTATATCCCGCGGTCTGCTTTGCAATCTTGGAAAAATCAACTTCCTTGGCAACTTTCTTTCCACGGCTATGAACCTTAAGGATTTCTTCTCTTCCCAGAAGATCCGGTCTTCCAACAGTAATTTGTCTGTCAAATCGTCCCGGGCGAAGTAGTGCAGGGTCTAAAATGTCCGGTCTGTTTGTTGCCGCCATTATGATAATACCCTCATTTTTACCAAAGCCGTCCATTTCAACCAAAAGCTGATTAAGTGTCTGTTCTCGCTCGTCATGGCCACCGCCCATTCCTGCACCGCGGCGTCTACCCACAGCGTCAATTTCGTCTATAAATATAATGCACGGTCTTGCTTTTTTGGCTTGGGCAAACATATCACGAACACGGGATGCACCAACACCTACATAAAGCTCAACAAAGTCAGAGCCTGAAATTGAGAAGAACGGCACTCCTGCTTCTCCTGCAACGGCTCTTGCCAAAAGTGTTTTACCAGTTCCCGGAGGTCCTAAAAGAAGGACACCTTTTGGGATTCTTGCCCCAAGCTCTATAAACTTCTGTGGATTTTTCAAAAATTCAACAAGCTCTGAAAGCTCTTCTTTTTCTTCCTTTGCACCTGCAACATCGCTGAACTTGACCTTGCGACTATCTTCAAGATTTAATTTAGCCTGACTCTTGGTAAAGTTTCCGCCACCTTTTGCTCCACCTTGCTGAAAAATCAGGAAGAAGAACAGCAAAAGCATAAGCACTGACGAAATCGGAAGCAAGAAATCAAGCCATGAAACACGCTTTGGAGCTACCTGATAAATAAGTGCCCCGTTTTCTGATTGTGTCAGAATTTCTTCACCAACATCACCCTGAAGCACTTGGGTTGACGGAATTTCGCAAGAAATTTTTGTATCGCCAACGGTAGCCGTAGCCGTTGTTCCGTCTATATAAAGCTCGGTGACTTCGCCTTTTTTAATATGGTTTATAAGGGTTGAATACTCTGTCCTCTCCGGTGCGTTTGCCGCATCCAAAAAAGTGGAAAACAGCATGGATGCAATTATGGCAATCAGTATCCACCTGAAAAACCCCATCCTTTTAGTTTGCATTAGGTGTCTCCTTTATTTCTATTTTATATCCCGTTTTGCTGGTGTCCTGAAAATCTTTAGAAAATCTCATATCTCCTACGGCAACAATCTTGCCGTCTGACAAAATAACAGGAATTTCATTTCTCTTTTCATTTGGGATTTTCTTGTCAGTGAAAAAGTCGGATAATTTCTTTTTACCCTCCATTTTGGTTGGGTAAAAAATGTCTCCGTCTTTTTTATTCCTTACTGTAAGCAAGGTTTTCTCGTCAAGATAAAAATCCGGTCTTTTATTTTCTCTCTTAACTACTAAAGTCTTCCCGATTTCCGGAATATTTAAAACTTCCTCAGGATAAATTTCGTAAAAAAACTCGGTTTTTTCTCTTTTTTCAGATATTACAAGCTTTCCGTATTCTGCTTTTGCTATATATCCGCCAGGCAGGTCTATGCATTTCCCTGTCTGGTTCTTTTGGCAAAGCTCTAAAATATCATCTATATAATCTACGCCAAGATTTTGGCAGGACTTTGTGCTTTCTTTCCAGAAAAGCTCTAAAACACGCCTTTTTATCGGCATAGGCATACTATCAAGCTCTGAAATTTTTATATCGCCTGAAAACTTCTTTTTGCTAAGTTCGTCAAGGTACTCTGCATCCTCACAGATTAGCGTGGCATTCTTTGTCACCACATCAACAAAAGCGGGATTGAATTCCTTTTCGATTTTGGGAATCATTTCAAGACGAACCTTGTTTCTTGAATAAACAGCCTCAAGATTTGTTTCGTCAGTTACAAAAGTATAGCCATTTTTATCACAAAATTCTATTATATCCGCCTTTTTTATATCAAGCATTGGGCGGATTATGTTGCCTCTTATATACGGAATCCCCGAAAGCCCTGTGGTCGATGCTCCACGCATGAAGTTGAACACCAAGGTTTCCGCCACATCGTTTTTATTGTGGGCAGTTGCAATTTTATCATATCCCAAGGACTCAAAAAACTCATAGCGCACATTTCTTGCGAAAAGCTCCTCGCTCATACCGGCATTTTTTGCTCCGGCTTTAATATCTTCAGTATGCAAGAAAAACTTTACGCCCAGCTTTTCGCATAAATCTTTGCAGAAATTCATATCTCTGTCTGCAGTATCACGAAGCTGGTGGTTTATGTGGGCACATGCAATCTCTAAGTTATATTTTTCTTTCAAAGAAAGAAGAACATATAAAAGTGCCGTAGAATCTGCGCCGCCGGAAAAACCCACAAGAACTCTGTCGCCGGTATCAAGCATACTATGAACTTTTACAGTTTTCTCGGCAATTTTTAAAATATCCATTACTGCTCTTCCTTTGCGCGATAATCAATATTTATAAACTTTGTATATTTACCCTTCCAGCCTAACTTGAACATACCGGTTTCACCGGCTCTGTGCTTGGCAATTATTACTTCCGCCATATTTTTATCTTCGCTATCCGGGTTATAATACTCGTCACGATATAAAAACATTACAATATCTGCGTCCTGCTCGATAGATCCGGATTCTCTTATGTCCGCAAGCATTGGTCTTTTATCCTGTCTTCCTTCAACAGCACGGGACAATTGAGAAAGTGCGATTACAGGAACATCAAGCTCCTTTGCCATTACCTTTAAAGAACGGGAAATTTCAGAAATTTCCTGCTGTCTTGAATCGGTTCTTCCGGAACCCTGCATAAGCTGCAGGTAGTCGATTACTACCATTGCAAGGCCCTTTGTTTTCTTTAGTCTGTGGCATTTTGCTCTTATTTCTGAAACTGTAACAGTTGAAGAATCGTCTATATAAAGCGGCGATGCTGCAATCTTATCAAGGCGCTTTCCAAGTCTTGCCCAATCTTCGCCTTCAAACTTTCCTGTTAAAATTTTGCTTGAATCAATCAGTGCTTGTGAACAGAAGATACGCTTTAAAATTGCCTCTTTCGGCATTTCCAGATTGAATATAGCAACAGTTTTACCGCTTTCAATTGCCACATGCTCTGCAATATTAACCGCAAAACTTGACTTACCCATACCAGGACGACCTGCGATTAAGATAAACTCGCCACCATGGAAGCCACCGCATCGTCTGTTAAGCTCATCAAAGCCTGTCGGAAGACCTGTAAGCTTATTCGGATTTTCCGCATTATATACCATATTCTGATAAGTTTCCATTGCGATTTCAACAACAGGCACAATATCGCTTTTTTCTCTGCCTTCTGCGATATCATAAATCATCTGTTCCGCTCGCTCTAAAACTCTGTCTGTTTCGCCTTCCTGACTAACTGCCAAATGATTAATAGCAGTTGCAGCAGTTGAAAGCTTTCTTAAAACTGATTTTTCAAGGATTATATTTGCATAATGAGAAACATGTTCTGTTGTAGAAATACTTGTACTTACCGACGCAAGATACGGAATACCGCCAATACTGTCAAGCTTGTCCTTGCGTGTAAGGCGGTCGCTTGCCGTAACAATATCCACCGGTGTATTTTCATTAAACAGTTCAACGCAAACTGCAAAAATTTCACGGTTTGCATCGAAATAAAAGTCCTCTGCGCGTATAAGCTCGCATGCGGCAGCCAAAGCTTTGCTATCTTGTAAAACGCAGCCGATTACCGCTTTTTCAGCCTCTAAGCTGTGCGGCAATTCAAATTCCTGCATATTCATAACATCTGCCATTTGAACCTACTCCCTCCGATTTTCCGGTGTATTACTGACCTTTTACGGTAACCTTTAATTTTCCTGTTACTCCCGGATGTATTTTAACATCAACTGTGGTTGTACCAAGCATCTTTATGCCGTCCGGCATAACAAATTTCTTCTTGTCAAGCTTGATGTGGTGCTGCATTGTTAATGCTTCTGCCACATCCTTTGAAGTTATTGAGCCAAACAATTTGCCGTTTTCACCGGCTTTTGCGGTTAGTATAACTTCTACTGCTTCCATCTTTTCTTTAGTTGCCTGTGCTTCTTCCAAAGCCACCTGCTGATGGTAAGCTTCTGCATTATTCTTGCCGTTCATTATGTTAATGTTTGTATTTGTTGCTTCCTTTGCAAGACCCTTTGGCAGAAGGAAGTTTCTTGCATATCCGTCAGAAACCTCAACTAATTGGCCTTTCTTGCCCTTTCCTTTTACATCCTGATTTAAAATAACCTTCATTTAATTTGCCTTCTTTCTGGTTAGTTCTTTTTATTTTCTTCTAAATATTCCTGTATTGCGTTTTCAAGCTGTTCTAAAACTGCCTCGCCGTCCCGGCTTGCAACCTGTGCACCGGCAACTGTCGCATGTCCGCCGCCTCCAAGTTTTTCCACGATAACCTGAACATTTATGTTTCCAAGTGACCTTGCAGAAATATAGGTTTCATCCTCCATCGGATAAATTACAAATGCCGCCTGGATTCCTGCTAAGTTCAGCATTTCGTCTGCTGCCTGAGAGGATATAACCTTCATATCAGGGTACGCTTCCTCGCAAACTGAAACAAGCATACCATCTGCTATCTTAACAGAGTTTTTGATTATTTCGGCTCTGTTAATATAGGCATCCTTATCCATATTGAACAGCTTTCTCACTTCCTGAGTATTAAGTCCGTATCGTCTTAAGTATGATGCTGCCTCAAATGTCCTTACACCTGTTTTCATGCTGAAGTTCTTGGTATCCATTACAATACCGGTGTAAAGTGCCTTTGATTCAAACGGTGTAATCTTCTTGCCCTCATCAATATACTGCAGAATTTCTGTTGCCATTTCGCAGGTTGATGACGCATACGGCTCGTGATATACCAATGACACATTAGAGATAAAGTCTGTGCTTCTTCTGTGGTGGTCAATAACCACAACCTTTGTAGTTTTTTCCAAAAGCTCGCTATCCGGAAGCATTGACGGTCTGTGAGTGTCCACAATCACCAAAAGTGTGTTCATGGTTATAATATCTCTTGCGATTTCAGGAGAAATCAGCATTCCGCGATATTCTTCGTTCTTAGCAACCTCTTCCGCTATTTTTGAAATAGCCGGTGAGTTATCAACAACAATATATGGCTCTTTTTCAAGAGTTCTTACTGCTCTTTGAAGACCAAGTGCTGCACCGAAAGAGTCATAGTCAAGGCCTTGGTGGCCCATAAATATAACCTTATCAGAATTTGCAATAAAGTCCTTTAGTGCTTCTGCGAAAGAACGGGTTTTAACACGGGTGCTTCGCTCATAGTCCTTGGCAATTCCGCCATAGAAGTTGTACTGGCTGGCATCTTTAACTGCCGCCTGGTCACCGCCACGGCCAAGTGCCATATCAAGTGCCGCTCTTGCGTAAGCATCATTTTCCTGAATATTTCCCGATGTGCCAACGCCGATGCTGACACTAATCGGCATTTTAAGTTCTTCCCCCAAAGCTCGCACTTCTTCTAAAAGACTGAACTTTTTGTTAATATATTCTTTCAGATGCTGGTGCTCAAAGACAACAATATATCTGTCGCGTTCGGTTTTCTTCATAACACCCTTGCTTTCCTGTGCCCATTCGCTGATATACTTATGAAGTTTGGAAAGTGCCTGCTGACTTTCAGCATCGTCAAGCTTCTGGAAAACCTCGTCATAGTTGTCGATATTGACAATGGCAATATCGCTTCTCTCATTATCATAGCGTTTTCTCAAGGTTTCAACTTCGGTCTTGTCTATAAAATACAGCAAAACTGTAAAGTCAGGCTTATCCTCGGTTGATGCAGGTGTTCTTATAATATCCCCCACCACATTGTAGTGATGACCCTTGTAGTTTGCAAAGGTGTAAATGCCGTTTGTGGACTTTAAAATTTCTGACCACTTAAGTTCCGGCATAACCTCGTTTATAACAATGTTATAAAGGTCATTTGAGCCAAGCATTTCGGCAAAGAGGTCATTGTACCAACTGATTTGTCCGTTAATCTGAAGTACTGCCATAGGGAGCGGGAACTTGCTTATAGCATCGCTTGACATACCCGCACTTTGTGCAGTTATCATTTTGACATATTCGCCAAAGCTCTTTTTGTTCTTCTTTTCAAATGCTCCACCGCACACCAAAAGAACCAAAGCTGACACAAAAAGTGTCCCTGCAGTTTTATACTCATTTTCATATATTGAGAATGCGCCGCAAAGTGCCAGAATCAGAACTGAAACACCCAGTATAACGGCATTGTTACCGCTTTTATAACGCTTTTTCATAACTTCTCCTTTAATGTCTCTTTCATAAAAATAGCTAGACTACACTTATTTTACCATTTTATCATATATATAAGAAATAGTCAAGCGATATTAGATGCATTAAAATAGCTCCACCATAACCAGTGGAGCTATTTTAACTCTTTTAAATATCCAGAAGCTGTTTTTTCTTTGCTTCGTATTCTTCCTGTGTACTTGCACCGTTATCCAACAGTTCTTTAAACTTGCGGATTTCCTCTGCTACATCGATGTTTGATTCTGTTGCCTTCGGTGTTTCTTGTACTGTTTTCTGTGGCTGCGGCTCATTTGCGCCTGCGTGCTTATCTGCCAGGCCGTTTATTTTCATCTGAATTAAAATCGGCGGAACAATACCAATGAATATAGATAATATCAAACAAAGTGTAGCTATATCGCTTGTTGTACCGCATTGTGCATACATCTTATCCACTCTTTGCGCACTTTTGTATGTCCAGTATATGTAGTAAAAAGGTATAAACATGCAAAGTAAAAGCTTATATGCCGGATCTCTGTACTCTTCACCCTGGCACTTGTTTAAAGCCTTTGTTGTTCTGTATATCCAGATAAGTTGCCATATCCCACAGGTCGCCAAAAGAAGAATAACATGCAAGGCAAGATCAATATACATTTCGTTATCTGTCATTGGAGCTGAAGTTACTACAGGTTTTACAATCTCCTGCTTATCTTCTGCATTAACATCAGGTGTATCATTATTTGATACAACAATGTTCATAGCCCACATACTGATAAACAAATATCCTGCTGTCATCACAACTCCAAACAAAATTACAAATATAACTGTCGAAAAATTAATCACAAATGCTCCGTATCTTATTACCCAGCTAAACAGGCTTATGAAGGAAACCACCGCTGAAAGAGCAATCATTCCTGCAGGGATATACACCACATAACCCCTTAGATTTTCCGGAATTCGTCCTATAACATCTTCCTTGTCAATTGATGGAACTGCATCAATTAAAATCATTGCAAAAAGTGATAAATATGCTAAAAGTCCAAAAATGTTTGCAAGAGAAAAATTCATGAAAAGCTGTATCAACCCGGTAAACACCAGTATTCCTGTTCCTGCAAGTGCTACCATGTCTTTCCTGTTTTTATAAACAGAAAACGCAAGAACTCCATATCCCAGCAGCATCAAAATATGTGTAAAATTATTTATTCCAAACATCTGCATTACAAACAGAACTACCGCTGAAACAAGCGCAAGACTTCTTGTGTCCTTTAATTTGTTTTCCATAACTAATCTCCCCTCATAAATAAATGTTTTGTAGAAAAATAGTACCATCTACACGCTTATTTGTCAACATTTGTATAATAGCTGTCTACCATCTATGATTTTTTTCGTCCTTTTTAAAAACTGTTGTATTTTAAGTCAAAATATGATATAATTGTTTTGTTTTTAAAAACTGTGAAAGGATAAATTTTACAATGGATATAACAAAAAATGCCAGCTTTACAGTTGACCACAGAAAATTCGGCGAAGGGCTTTACATCTCCCGCATTGACGGCGATGTTGTGACTTATGATATGCGTACCCGCAGACCAAATGCCGGTGATTATATGGATAACATCACAATGCACACCTTTGAGCACATGTTCTCCACATATATAAGAAACTCATGTTTAGATGTTATCTACTTTGGCCCAATGGGTTGCCAAACGGGATTTTATCTTCTTGTCAGAAATGCGGATAACGGCAAGGTTTTAGATGAAATCAGGCTTGCATGCCAAAAGATTTGCGACCATACCGGCGAAGTTTTCGGAGCATCAGAGGAAGAATGCGGAAACTACAAGAGTCTTGACCTTGAAACCGCAAAATACGAAGCAAGAAAATACCTTGAAGTTTTAAACGAAAAAGAAATTACTTTCAAATATTTTTAAAAAGGAGTTTTTGAAAATGGAATATTATAAAGTGACCCTAAACGGAAAAGAATATGGACTACCAATCGTTGAAATCAAACCCGGCCTTTCCATCGCCGTACTTGATATGCTTTCATCAAAGGCACTTTCCCACGATGCAAGCTATGCGGTTATTGAAAAAATCAAGGAATCCGGCCTTGACCTTTCAAAAGTTGATGTGGTTTTGTCTGCTGAAACAAAGGGTATCACCCTTGCATATCAGGTGGCAGAATACATTGACTGCGAAATGGTAATTCTGCGAAAAGAACAGAAGCTTTACTACAAGGATGTAACAAAAGCACCTGTTGATACATACACAACAAAAAATCCTCACTACCTGTACCTTGAAAACGGTCAGATTCCAAAGCTTGCCGGCAAAAATGTGCTTATTGTAGACGATGTTGTTTCAACAGGCTCATCCCTTGCAGCAATTGAGTCGATTGTCAGGGAAGTTGGCGGAAATATTTACGGAAAAGCGTTTGTTTTCGCAGAGGGCGATGCGGCAAAGCGTGACGATGTTATTTTCGTTGACGCACTTCCACTTTTATAATCGGAGGCCTTAAAATGATTGGAATTATTGGTGCTATGGATATTGAGGTTGAGAAGATTAAAGCCTTTTTGACCGATATAAATACCGAAACCGTAAGCGGAGTTAATTTTGTTTGCGGAAAATTTGATGGTAAAGACATCGTTGTAGCAAAATGCGGTGTGGGTAAAGTTTTTGCAGGTCTTTGCGCAGAAGCTATGATTTTAAAATATGACCCGAAGCTTATCATAAATGTTGGCGTTGCAGGCTGTCTTGATGCAAGCCTTAAAATTGGCGACATTGTTATTGCGGACAGCGTTTGTCAGCACGACATGGATACATCACCGCTTGGTGACCCTGTGGGAATGCTTTCTGACATAAATATTATTAAA
Source organism: Clostridia bacterium (assembly GCA_045593305.1). Lineage (GTDB taxonomy): Bacteria > Bacillota > Clostridia > UBA1381 > UBA1381 > UBA1738. Next base: position 10,634 of record JAZNWI010000277.1, read on the forward strand.
ATTCCTGCTGACAAAAAAGCCTGTGAGCTGTTTTTGGAGTGCGCAAAGGAGCTTTCCCTTGCATACAGCATAGGAACTATCGCATCAGGCGACCAGTTTGTATCTTCCGGCGAGAAAAAGAAGTATATTATTGACAATTTTGGCGCAAAATCCTGCGAAATGGAGGGCGGTGCAATCGGTCATGTTTGCTTCGTGAACAATGTGCCTTTTGCGGTGCTTCGTGCTATGAGTGACGGTGCAGATGACGGTGCTAAAATGGATTTCCCTACCTTTGCCAAAATGGCGGCCGAGAACTCAACTAATGTTATAAAGGCATTTCTTTCAAAAATATAAGGAGCATAAAAATGGATTTTACAGAAAAAACGATTGCAACAAGAGAAATTTATAAAGGCAGAATTGTGCACCTTGTGGAAGACACGGTTTTACTTCCTGATGGCAGAGAGGCAGGCCGTGAATTGATTCTTCATAACGGCGGTGTCGGCGTTATTGCCCTTGATGAAGACAAGAATGTACTTATGGTGACCCAGTACAGAAAGCCTTATGACGAAATGGTTTTAGAAGTTCCTGCCGGAAAGCTGGAAAAGGGCGAAGACCCGCTGACTGCAGGACTTCGTGAACTTACCGAAGAAACAGGATATAAGGCTGAAAAGGTTACTTACCTTGGTAAATACTATCCAACCCCGGGTTATTGCAGTGAAATTATTTCACTTTATCTTGCCGAGGGTCTTTCCTATGTTGGACAAAATCTTGATGAGGGCGAATTCGTGATAGTTGAAAAAATTCCACTTGCAAAGCTTGTGGAAATGGTTATGAACAACGAAATCCCTGATGCAAAAACCGCTATTGCAATTTTGAAAGCAGATAAGATTGTGAATGGATAATAAAAAGCACCCTGTCGGGTGCTTTTTTGCTAGCGTATTATTTTTCAAAAAGTCTTCTTGCCTTTAGGAATAAAAGGACTAATATTGCCACCGAGATTATAAACTCCGGTACCATATATGTAGCCTGATACACAAGGGAGTACACCCACGGATTCTGACCCTCCGGTGCGTATTCCGCAAAAAGCACCGCTCCTGATACAAGGGATGACACAAATCTTCCCGCAACACCAACAAATGAGCCTAATACAATTCCTGTCAGGTTTTTCTTGAAAAGTCCTGCAATACCCAAAAGCCCAAATGCCAAGACATAGTCCAAAAGAATTGACATCGGATGATAAACCACACCTGCAATCAAAAGGGAAAGCAACCCATAAATTGCACCTGTTACACATCCTGCCACCCATCCTGAGCGAATTGCAATCAGTAAAATCGGTACCATTGTAAGTGCAACCGAGCCACCCTGTGGCATTTCCCACACCTTGATAAAACTGCAGACAACTGCCATTGCAACAGCTACTGCGATTTCGGTAAGTTTTCTTGTTTTCGTCATTTTGACTCGCTCCTTTTTTAATTTTTTGACGAATAACTTCCCAATATACGAAAAAGCATACCCAAAAAGGATATGCTTTAAAAAATTCTTATTTACTAGAATCCCTACGCTGGCATTATCCATATCAGGTTATAGGGTCGGAACTAAAAATTCCCTCTCAGCCTGTTCACAAGCTCCCCTTCTATTATTCATCTAGCGCTATTCTATCACCAAAAATTCCCTTTGTCAAGCATTATCGGCAAGATAAAGGTCGCGGAATTTCTGTATCACCTTTTTCTCCATCCGTGATATATACATCTGGGACACTCCCCACTTTTTTGCAAGCTCTTTCTGTGTTGTTCCGTTATGAAAACGCTCATTAAAAAGTTCCACTTCCCGCTCCGTCATTTTTGACATGCAGTAGTCAAGAAAGTCCTTGTTTTCAATCAGGGTAAAACCCTCATCGTCAAAACCCACCATTGATGATACGCTAAGACCGCCATCGGTATAGGCTTCGTCCTCCAGCGACTTAATAAAAGCAGTATCCCCCACCTTATATGCCTCAACCAAAGTTTCCCTTGGCATATCAAGAAGCTGGGCAATTTCGTCAATGGACAGGTGCTCCTGTTGTCTTTTCAAGGTTTCTGCACGGCAGAAAATCTCATAAAGCCTGCGCGGGATTTTTATTGAGCCTGCTTTATCCCGCAAAAACTTTCTAAGCTCACCCAAAACCGTTGGCGTTGCAAAGGTTGCAAACTGCACTCCGCGGTCCGGGTCAAACCTTTCTACCGCAAGCATCAGTCCAACACAGGCAACCTGATACAAATCCTCATAATCAACTCCACTTCTCACAAATCTATATGCCAGAATTTTCGCCATATATGTATGTTCAATTACAAGTTCATCACGAATCTTTTTGTCGCCGGTTTCTTTATATTTTTTAAATAGTTCGTATTCTTCGGGCATTTTATCCCTCCAGACCCAATAGGTGCCTTGCAAACAGGACACCGTTTTCATAGCGTGCCTTTTCAACCTCGTCATCCTTTTTATCGTCAAAAAGTTTAACCACGCCTAAATAAAGCTCTTCGGTGTCAATTCCAAGTGCTGTAAGCTTTTCGTTTCCGGCAAGGCTTACCATATATTCATCACCACTTCCGCCTGCCCAGACATCCGTGGTTTCCATAATTTCGCTTTCCGCAATTCTTTCTGCAAATACCTTTGACATAATGAATACATAAGCTTCAGGCATCGTAACCTCCACAGTAAATTTTGCATAGCCTGCCTGTATCGTCTGGGCATCGCTTTCATCGCTCATGCAAATAGGCATAACAAATGCCTCAACTGCTCCGTTTCCTGTGGCATCGGAAATCAATTCTTCTGCATATACCTGTAAAGCTTCCTGCTGACTCATTACCAGATTCTGTTCTGTCACTGCGGTAATCTTCAGGTCGTAATTTGGTCTTGTGGCACACTGGTGAAGAGTTGTCACAAGAGTAAAAATTATAAACAGCACGCAAACTATGTGCCACTTATAATAGTCCCAGACATATCCCCACCATTTCGCCGTAAATTTTTGTGGTTTTTCTCCGTAAACTTCCATTTAAATTAAAGTCCTTCCGTATTTTATTCGCACATTAAAATACTTCCCTTATCTGTCCTTGTAAAATGCTTTATAAGCCTTGTATGCCATATAAATATCACCTTTATGGGTAACCTCAAATGGTGAATGCATTGATAAAACAGGCACTCCGCAGTCAATTACATCCATATTCATATTGGCAACATACATTGCAATCGTTCCGCCGCCACCCTGGTCAATCTTTCCAAGCTCACAGGTCTGCCAGATTACCTCGTTGTCATTTAAAATTGTGGCAATTTCGTGGACAAATTCGCTTGATGCATCGGATGCACCTGATTTTCCTCGTGAGCCTGTGTATTTCATAAGCGCAAGGCCTCTGCCTGCAAAGGATGAGTTCTGTGGCTCAAATGCACTTTCATAGTTAGGGTCAACAGCTGCTGAAACATCACTTGACATACACGCAGAGTTTCTTATAACTTTGTTAAATGTCACCATATCATTCTTGCCTGAAATTTTATCCACAAGCTCCAGCGTTGCCATCTCGAAAAACTTTGAAAGCATACCTGTGTTACCGGTTGAGCCGATTTCTTCCTTATCAACCAAAAGGCACATAGCAGTTTTATTTGGAACTTTAACATCTAAAATGCTCTTTAATGCAGTAAATGCGCAAACTCTGTCATCCTGACC
>JAZNWI010000278.1:0-3503 GCA_045593305.1 Clostridia bacterium
TTGATGTTGCACTTGCAAAGCGTGCAGGACTGCTTCACGATATCGGTAAGGCAGTTGACCACGAAATCGAGGGTTCACATGTTACAATCGGTGCAGACATCACTAAAAAGTACAAGGAAAACAATGATGTTATTCATGCAATTATGGCACATCACGGTGATGTTGATGCACAGACAATAGTTGCACAGCTTGTTCAGGCAGCAGACGCGATTTCCGCTGCAAGACCAGGTGCAAGACGCGAAAACATCGAAACATATATCAAGCGCTTAGAAAAGCTTGAAGAAATTGCAAACGGCTTTAACGGTGTTGAAAAATCATTTGCTATTCAGGCAGGTCGTGAAGTCAGAATCATGGTTAAGCCTGATGTTATTGACGATGAGGGTATGATTTTAGTTGCAAAGGATATCGTTAAGAAGATTGAATCTGAACTTGAATATCCGGGACAGATTAAGATAAGCCTTATCCGTGAAACCCGCGCAGTTGATTTTGCAAAATAATATTGTATAAAAAACGGTTATCTTTACGGTAACCGTTTTTAAACTTAGAAAGAGGTCTTTTATGAAGATTGTTACAATTGGTGACATTTTTGGTAGAATTGGTCGTGACAGCGTTTTTTCTGTTCTTGACAGAATGAGTGGTAGCTTTGATTTTGTTATTGCAAATGCTGAAAATGCATCTCACGGCAGAGGCCTTACAAAGCCTGTGTATGAGGAACTCAAATCGGCGGGCATAGATGTTTTCACAATGGGCAACCATGTATGGGGATGCCCTGATATAGAAAGCGTTATGCGTTATAATGACGATGTTATAAGGCCTGCAAACTTTGAGGGAGATATTCCGGGAGTGGGTAGTACCGTAATTACCGCAAAGAATGGAATCCGTGTGAGCGTTATAAATCTTATCGGAAGAACTTATATGCAAGGGCCTATCTCATCGCCTTTTCTTACAGCAGATAACGAGATTGAGAAGCTAAAGGGAAAGGCTGACATCATTTTAGTTGATTTCCATGCAGAAGCAACCAGCGAAAAAATGGCACTCGGGTACTATCTTGACGGCAGAGTTTCTGCGGTGTTCGGCACTCATACTCATATCCAGACAGCAGATAGCAAGGTGCTTCCAAAGGGTACAGGATATATTACTGACCTTGGAATGACAGGACCGGAGCATTCTGTGTTGGGACTTGACAAAAACACCATCATAAAGCGGTTTATAAATGGAATGCCACAAAAATTCACCGTTGCAACAGGAAAAGGCCAGTTTTGCGGTGCAATATTCGAAATAGATGAAAACACGGGTAAAACCGTAGGTGTTGAAAGAATTTATAAAGAACTATAAAAAAGACTGAACATAAGCCGAGTGTTTGTAAGGACAGATTTTAGCAGACGGTTAAGAATACCCGTCTGCTTTTATTTTGCAGATTGACAACCGACAGTTTGCATAATTAGCAACAAATAATTGGTTGCATAAAATGTACGATAAATATATAATAAAATTATCAGAAGAAGGAGGGAAATTTATATGAGGATAAAAGATACGATTTACAAATTAAGAACAAAAGCAAAAATGTCACAGGAACAATTTGCAACACTGTTTCAAGTATCTCGTCAATCAGTACAAAAGTGGGAAAGTGGAACATCAGTTCCCGAACTTTCTAAAATTATTGAAATATCAAAGTATTTTGACATTTCTCTTGATGCAATGATTTTAAATCGTGATAATCGTGTTACCGAAGAGTTGAAGTACAACAAAGAGATGAAGCCTCAATATTCAAATATGCATGACTGGGAATTTTATACGTCTGATATTCTTACTGAATATCAACAATCTGTTGACGAGGGACTTAATATTGAAACATATAAAGATATATTCGAAGCGGTTGCAAAACTCCCTAAAGATGAAATCAAAAAGAAAATTGGCGATATTTTATTTGAGATTGTTATAAATTCAAAACAAAAAGAAGACTATAAATATATTGAACCATCTGATCTTGATGGAATTAAAGCATTAAGAAGTGAATATTATCCTACGGATAAAGTAGATAAAAATTTGCTGGCAAGCAAGCTACATGGTGCATGGATGGGAAGAATTTGCGGTTGTATGCTTGGTAAAACCGTAGAGTGCATACGAACAAAAGAACTTCTCCCCTTTCTTAAAGAGAGCGGGAATTATCCGATGCACAGGTATATTTATAAAACTGATATAACTGATGAAATATGTAGCAAATATAATTTTCCGTTTGCGAACAGACCTTATGCAGATGAAATTGACGGTATGCCTGTCGATGACGATACAAATTATGTTGTTTTAGCACAGATTATTATAGAAAAATATGGCAAAAATTTTACATCATATGATGTTTCTCGCGCATGGCTTGACTATCAGAATAAAGATGCATATTGTACTGCTGAAAGGGTGGCTTTCTGTAACTTTGTAAAAGGCTATGAGCCGCCGGAATCCGCAACTTATAAAAATCCGTACAGAGAATGGATTGGGGCTCAAATAAGAGGTGATTATTTCGGATACATCAATCCGGGAAATCCTGAGCTTGCCGCTGAGATGGCGTGGAGAGATGCATCCATTTCTCATATTAAAAATGGAATTTATGGTGAAATGTTTGTTTCTGCAATGCTCGCTGTGGCAGCTGTTACAAATAATGTTGAAGTCATAATATTAGGCGGGTTGGCTCAAATTCCATATACTTCGAGGCTTTATGAAGACATAATGTCAGTTTTAAATGGTTTCAAATCAGGAGTAAGTCAAAGAGAATGTTTTGAGAATATTCATAAAAAATATGATGAATATACGTCACACGGATGGTGTCATACTAACCCTAATGCAATGATTGTTGCGGCATCACTCCTTTACGGTAGAGATGATTACGGAAAATCTATCTGTATGGCTGTTGAGACAGGATTTGACACAGATTGCAACGGTGCGACAGTAGGTTCGATTTTGGGTATGGCTAACGGAATTGACAGCATTGCTGAATGTTGGACAAGGCCGATAAACGATACATTACACACTTCAATATTTGGAGTAGGTACTGTTAAAATATCCGATAGAGTAAAAATGACAATGGAGCATATAAAATTATCGTAAATATATATATTGTCCGGTAGTGTAACGAGCAGGGAAGATGTATACCATCTTCCACGATTTTAGGATAATCTTAATACCTTATACAACAAACCCCCGAAACAAAATTTTGTTTCGGGGGTTAAACTGTCCTTAAGAACACTCGGCTTAAGTTCAGTCTTTTTTTATAAATGTTTTTTGAAATATTTCTTCATATAAAGAAGTAAAAGTGTTCCCATAAGCGGGAAGATAGCGCCTATCAACATAGCGGCTTTTAACCCGATTTGTTCAGGTGCAAGGTTTAGTGACATACTCAAAGCCTGACCAAATTCGCTTTGGGATATTGTGTCAGTGATTTTGCCCAAAAGCTGTGGAGCAACAGAGCTTCCAAAATCTCCGCCTGCTGCCATTAAGGCATAGGCTGCAAC
>JAZNWI010000279.1:0-3666 GCA_045593305.1 Clostridia bacterium
AACCCTCCGAATGTATTATACTGTATTCGGTGATGATATGAAAGAGACAATTTATACAATTCCCGTAAACGAGGCGTTTGACGAGAAGTGCGGATGCCCGATTTGCAGGATGTACAAAACACTTGAAAATATTGAAATAGATAGGATATCAGGTGCCGCAATGATGGAGCCTGACGTCCGTATGGAGACGAATAAAAGCGGTTTTTGCAAAACACATTTTGCAAAACTCTGCGAGGTAGGGAAGGCATTACCGACAGCGCTTATGCTCGAAAGCCATCTTGATTATCTGATGAAAAATTTTGAGTATATTCCGCCTAAAAGAAAAATAAATATGATGGCATCAAAACTGCGTATGCAGAATAACGACTGCTATGTCTGTGGCAGGATAAAAAGATTTTTCTCATTTGAGATAGATGCGCTCTTTTTGTTGCTCAAGGAAGAAGATTTTAAAAAGAAATTTGATGAGGCGGAGTACTTCTGTTTACCGCATCTCGAACTGCTTGTAAAATATGCACCTTCCTATTTAAATAAAAAGGAATGTGAGGAGTTTTTGAAAAAACTCCTCGAAAAAGAAAAGGCGTATTTTGAAAAACTCTACACAGATGTGGGTGACTTCTGTAAAACCTTCGACCACAGATTTTCCGAAAGCGACTTCCCCAATTCCAAAGGCAGCACCAAACGCGCCATATCGGCAATTGTAGGTGAGTAAGGATAAAGATATGGATAACACCTAAAGGAGAGAATTATCAATGAAAAGAAGCGAAAGAATGGAAGTCATCAATAATGCTGTTGCACATAAGGAACTTTGTCGGGTTGGTTACAGATATAATGACTATTTTAAATATTTGTTTCCTTTGATGACGAGTGAAAAACTATTTCTGGCATCAAGAGAATCTGATTTCGCTTTTGGAGGATATCACATTGGTAAATTCTCAAATATAGATGTAGTTGACTCAAGAACAGACGGTGATAAACTTTTTGATATTATAAAGGCAGAAGGTCTGCCTAAATATTTCAACGTCCCTGATGTTGATGTAACTGACTGGAAAACTGTTTTTGAATCTCTAATGAAATGGGACGGATATATCATAGTCAAATGTGAATGGGATTACGATACCGAATATTGTTTTATCATAGGGAAAATAATTAAAGTTACATCACGTAAGGTTGTAATGAAGAATTTTACAAGTGATGGAGTGTGGGAAGAAGAATTGTATCATATCCCATACGGAAAAATAACCACAGTTGAATTTGATGGTCAATATTGTAACGTGTTTTCAAAATACATATGATTTTTTGAACCTGACTTGACACGAGTACGAATGGTGTTGAAAGGAGAGGTATAATGTTATCTTTTGTATTTTATGCCTTTACATGTAAGAAAATTGAGAAAATTGTAAAGCCTCTTGGATTCAAAAGATATAATAGATTTTTTTACAGGATTACTGACGAAGGCGTAGTTCAGCAATTTTGTCTTTTATGTTTGCATGGAAAATTTACAATTCGCTTTACATTAAATTCGATTTTCTGTGATAATGACAAGACTAAAGAGGGTTCTGAAATATACCAAATTATTGACGGAACAAATAGTTGGATTGGTGAAAACTTTGATATGAGTGTTATAAATGGGGTGACCGTTTATACTTATAAACAGATTTCATACACATATGCAGTCGAAATGTGCAAAAATATTTTGAATGAAGTTTTGATACCATATTTTGAAAAAACAAAAGACATAAAAAATGCACATAACTTTATGCTGGAAAATGATAGCCTGGTTAAAAAAGGTACGAAAGATTTTGATACCAGAGAAATTGGTTTTTATTTATCAGAAGAAAACTATGACAAAGCAAAAGAAGTTTTAGAGTATGAAATAGAAAACAAAGATAAATGGAACAAAAGATGGTGGGAAGAAAAAGAAGCTGAGTATCAGAAATTGTATGATGCAATTAAAAATAATGATATGAATTATATTCAAGAGTATAAAAAAGACAAAAAGAAAAAAACTTACTCTGAATTTAGAGTTTAGGTTCGTGTCAAGTCTATAAAATTTAAAACATTAGTTTGCCGATTTATAATATTTACATATACTATCGGGAACGCGAAAATCCGGTATGCCTGCAGGTTCTTATGGAAAATGTTTAAGGAAAACTGTAGGGGCGATTCACGAATCGCCCGAATTATAAAAGAACAGACGCTTTATCAGCGTCTGTTCTTTACTTTATCGTTTTCATTCTGCACGAAAGGGACATAAGACTGTCGCCGAGATGCACATTCTCCACCGGTATATCCTTGTTTTCAAGGACTATGTAACCGGAGGAGAAGTTCCAGAAACCTTTTATTCCGAGTTTTTCAAGCTTGGCAGCTGTTTCGGGAGCAACTTCTCTGGGAAGGGCAAGAAATGCCGCTTCGGGTTTGTTTTCAAGACAGAACTCTTCAAGTTCTGATATATCTTTTACTGTATGGTCGCCAACAACCGTGCCGACAACATTAGGCGCGTTGTCGAATATTCCTATTAGGTCAAAACCGCGTTTTGTAAATGTGATTCTATTTACAAGAGCACGTCCCATTTTTCCGCAACCTATGAGAATGGATTTGTATTTGTTGTTAAGACCGAGAATGTTTGCAATCTCTTCAAGCAGGTAATCTACACGGTAACCGTATCCCTGCTGACCGAAACCGCCGAAACAGTTAAGGTCCTGTCTTATCTGTGATGCAGTAAGATTCATTCTCTCGGCTAGTTCTTTTGAGGAAATTTTTGTAATACCTTCTTCCTGAAGGTCACCTAAATATCTGTAATAACGGGGAAGACGGTTAATAACCGCCGTTGATATTTTATGACTCATGTTATACCGCCTTTCAATAAGGCTATTCTACAATATTATAAAATATATGTCAATTGATAGAATTGTCAAAAATCTGTCTGGCTTCATTATTGTCTTCGCTGTTGACAAGCATTACATATCTGCCTTTTGTTAGAATAAAGCTTCCTGTGATTTTTCTGTCCTCGTATTTTGCATCAATATACTCCAAACCCTGCTTAATTGTATCTACGTCTTTGTCATCTCTCGCTTCAAGTATTATCAGCATTTCAAATTCATCTTCGGTAGGCACGTTGATGCTGTGGTCGGCTAGCATGTCTCTTTTAATACCGCTTCCCTCTAAAAACTTCTCGATTGAGTTGTCGTCAACCAGAGCAATGGAGTCAATGTCTGCCTCATCAAGAATTTTCTCTGAAAGTGAACGCATATTCATACTTGGTTTAAGTTTTTTGTCGGGGCCGCAACCGATAAGAGTTAGCATACAAGCAATACAGATCAAGTAAATCGTTAATTTTTTCTTCATTATTATATATACACCTCCGAAAATATTGTTTGCAGAAGAATATAAAAATACACTATCTTGTAGTACAAAAAAATCAAAGAAAAAATACCGTCAGAAAATTTAAAAAAATGTAAAAAAAGTGTTGACATCGCAATAGTGAAGTGGTATTATGAATAAGCCTCATCTAAACAGATGCGGTGTGCCAAGCGAAAAAGTCGGAAAAGAAAAGGAAAAAAAGTACTTGACAAGCGCGAATAAGTTTGGTAGAATAATAAAGCTGTCCCTCAAGAGGGGGATAGAGACTGTACCTTGAAAATTAAACAACGAACTTTAAGAAAAGAC
>JAZNWI010000280.1:0-2441 GCA_045593305.1 Clostridia bacterium
CTTTGGTATGTCAACAAAAGAAAAGCGTGACCTAAAAGCAGCAGTTGCCTTTACCAAAACTGCGTTTGACGCAGTAAAGGTTGCGGCCTCAGGTGGCGAAATTTCTGAAGAAAAGAAAGCAGAAATCATGGAAAATATGAATGCTATTGATGATGCTCATACAGGCGGACTTGCAGAATATTCAAGAGCAGCAGATGCTGCAGAAGCAAAAATCAACTAATTCTGGGAGGATTTATATTATGAAAAAGTTTTTAGCTGTTATTTTAGCAGGTTTATTTACCTTATCAATCACATCATGTGGCGGTGGAGGAAACGCTGTAACACTTACACAAGTTTGTGACAATGACGAAACTATCAGCGCAACCGCAACTGTTGGATACAGCGGAAGCACAACTGTTGACGAATCTTTACTTACAGGAGAAGACGAAGCAGAGCTTTTAAATGAAGAGAAAAACTTCTCTGTTGAATTCTATTTGTTCTTTGATGATGGCTATGAAAGCTACAAGTGGGCTGCATCAGAGAGTGGTGAAGGGTACAAAGAAGTTAAGTATTCAGGCTATGAAGGATATATGCAACTTTATGATGAATATGAATATGAAGTTTGCTTGAAGCTTGCGGACGAGGACGATAATCAGGCATACCTGTTTGCTTATGTAGCACCAGGAACAGACCTTATCGACACAGAAACAACAGATATGGAAGCAATCTTCAATCAGCCGGAAGTTCAGGAAATTCTGAATTCTGTCAAGTATAAGGGAACAAAGAAAGCTTAAGGAGGAACAAAAAATGAAAAAATTATTAGCAATACTTTTAGCCGGCTTAATGGCCTTTGCACTTGCAGGCTGCAGTACTGATGACATTGACGCAGGCCCTGATAGCACAGATAATTGGGATGAAGAAGTTGTGGAAAAAATCAATATGACATACGGCGAGGACGAAACAAAGATTACACTCTATAAGCCGGACGGTGCATTCTTTTCAGTTGATGCAGAGGATGCTGACGATGCAGGCGATATTGTAATCATGCTTGCTGACGATTATTCCTGGGATGCAGAAATTATGGGATATGAGCATTTTGAGGGCATCAGCAGTAACGAGCCATTTGTAGAGTATTATTTTGATGGTGCGGCATCTGATGATTATACATTCTATGAACAGGAAATAATCGACCTTGGTATTGATTTTGAAGGAAAGCCTGTAAAACTTATAAGATACACTTACAAAGAAGTTGATGATGAAGAAGAATACAAGGAATGCTTTGTAGGCTTCGAATACAAAGGCACAGAAGACAGCGGTCTTTTCGGACTTAAAATCGGCTCATTTGATGAAGAGCTTTCAGATAGCTACATTAAGGGATTATTTAATCAGATGTTTGCTCTTGAAAGGTAAAACTTATAGTGTGTGGAAGGGAGCTTTTGCTCCCTTCTTCTCAAAACCCTTTAAAATTGGAGGGCTTTGAGAAGAAGAATTTCTTTGCGAGAAAGGAGGTCGTTTTTATGATGAAAAAAACAATATGTATAGGAATGGTGGTTTGCATTTTACTTTTCCTTTGCTCTTGCGAAAAAGCACCAAATAACATTGTGAATGAAACTCCCGAAGAGGATATATCCTTCATTTCAGTAATGCTTGGTGATAAAAACATTGAGGAATGGAACGAGAATAATGTAATCTGCAATGTATCATGGGACAAACTGAAGCTTTCTAGAGATGATGAGAAAAAATTCCCCGAGCTTAAAAAGGCCTTTGATAAGCTAAACAACGAAGCATTAAATGATGCAAAAGCATTGATGTATGAACTCTCGGGTGCTGCCAAGGATTTAGAGGGTGATGAATACAATCCCCTTTACCTTGAAGGAGTGTCAAAAGTATATTTGCAAAGAGCCGACACAAAGATTGTAAGCTATGTAGAGGATGTTTTCGTACACTCAGGCGGCGTACACCCCGATTATCATTACATAACATCTAATTTTAACCCAAAAACGGGCGAAAAACTAATATTGACTGATGTTATGAAAAGTTTAAAGGGTTTGCCTGATATTCTGGAAAGTGAACTGAGCATCAAATACGATTATCTGAATTTCGGCGAGAATCAGTTATGGACGATTTTTAACGAGTATTCTCCTGAAGATTACAATTGGACACTTGATTATCAGGGCATTACATTCTGGTTTAGTCCTTATGATATAGCCGCCTATGCAGCAGGCCCTCTTTCTGTGAAAATCTATTTTGATGAAGAACCTTATATTTTCAATGAAGAATATACAAAGACACCTTCCGAAAACTACGCTGTGATGCTTCCAATGCGTCAAAAGATTGATTTTGACTTAAACGGAAACGATGAGGAAAAAGACTACATAGAAATAGATACTTCATTAGACCAATATGGCTCATACAATATGCTGTCGGTTACGGTAAACGGAAAAACTTATACCGATGAAATC
>JAZNWI010000281.1:0-1964 GCA_045593305.1 Clostridia bacterium
AGGGGGATTCTTGACCTGCCGTGTTCAATGGCAAGGTTCATAAAGTCTTCAAGAGTGATGTCGTTAATATCAGCGGCAACAACGTCTGTTCTGTGGGTCATAATGTCGCCGGCATCCATATCGTCAAACTCAAAGATGTTATTTATCATTTCTTTCTGAGTGTCCTCAATAACACCTTTTTCACCGCCCACGTCAACCATCATACGAATTTCTTCCTCGGTAACAACCTCTTCGTTAGCGTTAGGGTCGAAGCCTAAAAGCCTTACCACACCGTTTGTGGAAAGAGAAAGGAATTTTACGAATGGTGCTGTTATTTTTGAAATAACGAGCAAGGGTTTTGCAACTGCGAATGCGATTTTTTCAGGCACCTGCATACCGATTCTCTTGGGGGCAAGCTCGCCCAGAACTAAAGAGAAGTAAGACATAACAAGGGTGATAAGCACAACCGCAATAGGTGAAACAATGCTTTCGGGCACGTCAAAAGAAGCTGTGATTGCGTTTGTAAGCATTTCTGCAAAAGCGGTAGCCGCTGAAGCAGAGGTTAAAAATCCTGCAAGAGTAACGCCTATCTGAATAGTTGATAAAAATCTTGTGGGATTTTTTGTAAGCTTCAAAATAAGCTTTGCTTTTTTGTGACCGTCTTCTGCCATTTTTTCAATCTTTGCATCATTAAGAGAAACAACAGCCATTTCACTCATTGCAAAGAATGCATTTACAAGAATAAGTACAAGAAGCAGAAGAATCTGAAATACAAGGTTACTGCCTGAAGAGCTTTCAGCAGCAAGGTTTAAAAATTGGGCCGTAAAATTAGGTCCGGGGTCATCCATGGTCGGATTTACTCCTTTCAAAAATAAAAAGATATTTATGGGGTACAAGGATACACCATATTAGGATATATTATATACTTTTATGGAAATTTGTCAACTGTTATGGCGGTTTACTGTAAAACTATACAAAAATACGCTGGTAGAGTATTGGAAACGCAATACGTATCTAGTATAATGGGTCCATCCTTAAAAGAAAGGAGAGTCAAGAATGAAAAAACTTACAGCTTTATTTATAGCAGCGCTTATGTTGTTAGCAATGGTTTCTGTGTTCGCTGTTCCGGCTTTTGCAGCGGGTGAGTCAGTAGATTCAGTTGCAGTTGAAGATACAACAGACGCTCTTGATGAGGTTTTCAATGAAAACCCCGATTATGCTCCGGATATTACCGATGAGCAGGCGGAAACAGGCGGTGCAATTTTTGATGTAGTTATGACTGTGTTACCCTTCGCAGGTATTGCAGTTGTAGTAATTGTTATTGCAGTCGTAATCAAAAAGAAAAAAGGCAAAAAATAATTTGTTATTTCAATCCTCGGAGTGGAAAAATCCGAGGATTTTTTATATTCTGTCAAATTTTTTATTGTTTTATAACGATATTGTTAAATTTTCGGCAATTTTTTAGTTTTTTACAGTTTACATTTTAGAATATTCGTGATAATATAATCAGTGGTGTTATTATAATACTTATAATTTATTGATTTTTTTATAGGAGGAAATACTATGGCTAGAAAAATGAAAACCATGGACGGTAACAATGCCGCTGCGTATGTGTCATATGCTTTCACAGAAGTAGCAGGTATTTACCCCATCACACCCTCAAGCCCTATGGCAGACTACGTTGATCAGTGGTCAGCTCAGGGCGTTAAAAACATCTTCGGTACAACAGTTAAAGTTTCCGAGATGCAGTCTGAGGCAGGTGCAGCAGGTACTGTTCACGGTTCACTCGCAGCCGGTGCACTCACAACAACCTACACAGCTTCACAGGGTCTTCTTCTTATGATCCCCAACATGTACAAAATCGCAGGTGAGCTTCTTCCCAGCGTTTTCCATGTATCAGCTCGTTGTGTTGCTTCACATGCACTTAACATTTTCGGCGACCATTCAGACGTTTATGCTTGTCGTCAGACAGGTTTCGCAATGCT
>JAZNWI010000282.1:0-10296 GCA_045593305.1 Clostridia bacterium
AAAAACACACTGTAAAGTGTGTTTTTTTGTTTGGCAAATTGCGTAAGGATTCGAAGCGAGTGGTGGTGAATTTTGTGCCGGTGGCACGAAAGAGCCACGAGCCGGCTTTTCCGCAGAAAAGGAATCCTGTTCCCGCTGCCAAACGGAAAAACACACTGTAAAGTGTGTTTTTTTGTTTGGCAAATTGCGTAAGGATTCGAAGCGAGTGGTAGTGAATTTTGTGCCGGTGGCACGAAAGAGCCACGAGCCGGCTTTTCCGCAGAAAAGGAATCCTGTTCCTGCTGCCATATCGTAACAAGTTACGCTTGTTCCAATTTTTTTATTTTGCCTTTACTATTATATTTGCATTTTTATCCAGGGTATGATACACTGACAATAGAGGCAAGAGCCTCTATTCATAAAAAAACATGAGAGGTGATCGTATGAAACTTAAACAACTGCTTTTGATATTATTTTGTTTTGCTTTTTCCTTCAATTCCCTATCGGCTATTACACACGCTGCGGAAGTTTATTCTATCACAATTGCAGAAGATGAAACAACTGCCGGTACGGTCACCGCAGATAAATATACGGCATCACCCGGTGACATGATCACTCTGACAATCACGCCTGACGAAGGCTATATCCTGGATATATTAACTGTAATGAACCGTAACACATCTAACAGTTTAAAAGTTGACAGCGAAAACCGATTTAAAATGCCTTACGGGGATGTTTATATCAAGGCTACTTTTAAAATCAAAGAAATTACAACAGGTGACATTTCAAAAAGAACTTATTACGATGCAAGAGAAGACGGCATAGTTACCGAAGTAAAAAACCAAGGGAGCTGGGGGACTTGCTGGCTACACGCTGCGGCATCCGTTATTGAAACTTCAATGTTAAAAAACGGCCTTGCCACCCTTGGTGATTTAAACATTTCTGAAGTTCATTTGGGTTACTATTTGTATAATATTGAACCGGCACCAATAGGCGGAAAAGAAGTAGACCGAATAATCTTCCCTCATTCAGAGGAGTACCTGTTAAATTTAGGCGGAGAAACAAATACCCTGATTCCTCCATTATGTGCCTGGACCGGAGTGGTAGCTCACGACACAAGTTTAAATGAATTAGAGGCAATGCGTGCCATTGACAGAACTCAGGCATACGATAATCAGCTGGCATTAGTTACCGATACAGGAACAGTAAAAATCCGAATTGATGATGAATCAACCCCTGAAACCGTTAAAGGAGTAAAAAAAATCATTGAACAGTACGGAAGCGTGACTGTGGCAATCAACGCGAGCTGGTCATCTCACTCACAATACTATAACTTTGCATCCAACGGTCGTTGTTACCGCGGTAGTAATACTTCCCGAAACCATTCCGTTACCATTGTAGGATGGGATGACAGTTTTGATCAGTTCGCATCAGATACACCTCCAAGATCGGGAGCCTGGTTAATTAAAAACAGCCACGGCACAAATGTACACGATAATGGATATTTCTGGCTGTCCTATTATGACACCTCTATATCCCCTATCGGATGGTATTGTAATGTAACTTCCGTGGATGAATATGACAACAATTATCAGCATGATCAGGCATGTGACCGATACACATCCATATCCGGAACGGATAGTGTCAATCAGATTGATTATAGCGTGATGGAGGCGGCAAATGTTTTTACTGCAGAAAAAGGAAATGAACTTTTAAAGGCAGTACAACTTACTGTACCTTATGGAAAAATGGATTGTACGATTTCAATTTATCTTGATCCGCCAGGATTCCCGAATAGCGGGGTTCTTGCATCTACCACACTTGTTAAGGAGCTTACCCCCGGTGTACATACCATCCCGTTGTCGGATGCAGTTCTTTTGAAAAAAGGGCAAAAGTTTTCTATTATAGTTAAATATGATACAGGAATAGAGGGTGTCGTTCCTGCGGCGGAACACGATGGCTTTAAAGATGGTACCGACAAAGGTGAAAGTTATTACCGCCGTGGTGAATCCGGCGAGTGGAAGGATATGTATGATGAGGCACAATCCGGAAATTTCCGAATTAAAGCATTTACAAAAGACCAGACGCCTTCCACCGAGATTCCTTCCATTACATCCAATGTGATTAAAGAAAACACTACTCATACTGTTACTTCTACTTTGATTGGCATCACCAGTCCTTGTGATGTAATAGCTGTAGGCTACAAAGGCGAAAAATTTGTGGCTATTGATCGCACCCCATACGACGGTGAAGATACCACATTAATTTTAAATGGCGACATTGACACCATAAAAGTTATGATATGGGGAGGCATAAACGGATTAGACCCATTATTCAAAAGCGAAATAATCACCGAATGGTGATTTTGACTAGAAAAAAAGCATGCAACAGCATGCTTTTTTATTTTCCCGGGTTACCGGTTGAAGTCACTCTATTACTTCATACCATAAAATATTGTATCAAAATCTGTATACAATATTTCTTTTATCAAAACAATTTCGTCAGGATACAAGTGCCTTTGACCTACTTCTATTTTAGCAACAGCACTTCTTGTTATATCACAACCCGCCAGCTGCAATTTGGTTGAGAGCATTTCTTGGGTCATTCCCACAGTCTCTCTGATTTTTCTGATATTATTTCCAATTTCTTTTTCTACTTTCTTATTCATAAAACTATTCCTTTGCACTTAAATTAGAACAAAACTCTTGGTTTCATTATAATTTTATTTTATAACTTTATTGCACTTATACAAGTGCAACTCCCGCGGATTCTTTATGTTAGAATCCCTTTTGCGAGGTGATTTTATGACAACAGACGAAATTGTTTACTTAAATCTTATGCACTTAATAGAGAAAAACGGTTTAAACGAGCGTGTCTGCACAGGTTGTGCCGAGGTTAGCCCCAACTATTTTGTCAACTACCGAAAAGGCAGAACGAAGCACTTCAAAATCTGCGACCTTGTAAAGCTTGCGGCGTTTTTCGATGTATCCCTTGATTATCTGTGTCAGTATAAAAACACAAAGGATGAATTCTTCCGCCCTACATATAAGCTAAAATCCCGTGACGAAAAGGTACTTTTATACGCATTCAAAAAGCTTGACCCTGTTGGCAGAATAAATGTATCCGACGCCATAAATGCAGAGCTTGCCGAAACCAAAAAGCGTGAAAAGGAAAAAATCCTTCAAAAGAAAAGTGACAGAAAACTTGCAGAAAAGCAGTAACTTTGATATTGCTTTTCTGTTTTTTTTGTGATATACTTAACTTAACTATACATTATAGGAGTTGTTTACTATGGATATAACCGATGCTATCTTAAAAGACGGCAAAGACAAGCTTCGAATTATACAGGAACTTGTTCCGGGCAAACAGATTACTCTTGCCCACATAATTGCCAGTCCTGACGATATTTTGTATCAGAAACTGGGTCTTAACCCTGAAATAGACTACCACCGTGAATCCATCGGCATTATTACAATGTCACCGGCGGAAACTGCGGTTATTGCGGCCGATATTGCCATGAAATCATCAAATATCGACCTTGGTTTTGTTGACCGTTTTAGCGGAACACTTATTATAACAGGAACTGTATCAAACACAGAAACTGCAGTTCGTGCTATTTGCGACTATGCTAAAGATAAGCTTGGCTTTGCAGTTTGTGATATAACAAAAACCTGATGAAAAAGCTTATTTTAATAGGCAGAAGCGAAAGCGGCAAAACCACTTTAATACAGGCACTTCGCGGAGAGAAAATCGAATACAAAAAAACACAGTATGTAAACAACTTCGATGTTTTAATTGACACACCGGGTGAATATATCCAGACTCATCACTTGGGTGCAGCTCTTGCTATGTATACCTTTGTAGCTCGTGTTGTTGGCCTCTTGTTGAGTGCAACCGAGCCATATTCATTATATCCGCCATGCTGTGCCGTTACGGCAAACCGTACGGTTATCGGCATTGTAACAAAAACAGACCATCCTGATGCAAACCCGAAAAGAGCAGAAGCCTGGCTTAAGCTTGCAGGATGCGAAAAGGTGTTCTTTACATCATCTTATAAAGGCGACGGTATAGCGGAAATTATAGAATTTTTAAAGGAAGACGGCGATGTTCTTCCATGGGAAATTAACGAAAAGGAATGATTTAGTATGGATTACAATAACGATACTATGAAAATAAATTTTGAACTTGATAAAGAAAATGAAGTTCAGGAAATAATCGCATCAGTTTATGATGCCCTTAAAATCAAGGGTTATGACCCAATCAGCCAGATTGTGGGCTATATTTTGTCTGACGACCCGACATATATCACAAGCTACAACGGTGCAAGAAGCATGATTGTTAAAGTTGAGCGTGACGAGCTTCTGGAAGAACTTGTTAAAAGCTATATAAAAAGAATGTAATTAGGAGAAAAATATGATAGATTTCCATTCGCATATACTGCCTGGAATTGATGACGGCGCAGAGGATGTTGAAACTTCTCTTAAAATGCTGACCATATCCAAAGAAGGCGGTGTGGATACAGTCCTTATGACTCCTCACTGCCACCCGCGGTCACAGGAGCATATTGACAGTTTTATAGAGCGAAGAGATAATGCATTTAAACTTCTTTCTTCTATAACAGAAAACCTTGAGCTCCCGAAAATTATTTCTGCATCAGAAATTCGCATCTACCAGGACCTTCACAAGTATAAAAGACTTGAAGAACTATGCATTTCGGATACCTGCTATATTCTTCTTGAAATGCCATATGAGGTGTGGCGTGATTATGCATTTGAGGAAATTTATCAACTTACCCGCCTTGGTTTTAAGCCTATAGTGGCGCACCTTGACCGATTTTTAGACCAGCAAAAGCATTTTCGTGAAATCTATTCCTTAGGTTGCCTTGTGCAGATGAACTCATCAGCATTTTTGGAAACTGCTACACGAAAAAAGATGGCGGGATTCTTTGAAGCAGGACACATCCATGTCCTTGGAAGTGATACCCACGACCTTTTTGAGCGAAAGCCTGACCTTTTTGATGCTTACAAGGTCATTTCAAAGAAATTCGGTACACAATATACTGATTACATAGACTATGCAGGTGAAAGCATCCTGAATAACAAGGATGTTCACCCATCGCATTTTCCAAAAATGAACCCGATAAAAAAGCTATTTATATAAAAAGCAGTCCATCCGGACTGCTTTTTTATTATGCTTCTGTTTCTTCAGTAGCCTCTTCTTTTGGCTCATTTACGCTTTTTAAAATACTCATAAACTGCTCGCCTGTAATAGTTTCCTTTTCAATTAAGAACTCAGAAATTTTATGAAGAGCATCAATGTTTTCACGGAGCATCTTCTCTGCCTTATCGTGAGCTTCCTTTAAAACTTTGATAATCTCATTATCAAGCTGTGTCTTGGTTTCTTCGGAGCAATTTGCCACATTTCTTCCGTCAAGATACTTGCTCTGTGTTTTTTCTAATGCCGCCATACCGAATTTATCGCTCATGCCGTACTGTGCAATCATAGCTCTTGCCAAGTCATTTGCGCGTTCAATATCGTTTGCCGCGCCAGTCGTCTTTGTGTTAAAGATGATTTCTTCTGCCACACGACCTGCCAGAAGAACTGAAAGTTCATCTAAAATCTCATCGCTTGTCATGAGATAGCGTTCTTCTTCCGGCATCTGCATTGTATAGCCGAGTGCTCCCATAGTTCTTGGAACTATTGTGATTTTCTGTACAGGGTCGGTATTCTTCTGAAGTGCTGCCAGAAGTGCATGACCAACCTCGTGATATGCAACAATCTTCTTTTCCTTGTCGGATAAAATTCTGTCCTTCTTTTCCTTACCTGCGATGATGATTTCAACCGCTTCCATAAGGTCTTCCTGGATAACCTCGCTTCTCTTCAGGCGAACAGCACGAAGTGCCGCCTCGTTTACCATATTTGCAAGGTCCGCTCCGACCGCACCACTTGTTGCAAGGGCAATTTCGTGAAGGTCAATAGTCGGCGCAGTTTTTACATTCTTAATATGAACTTTCAGGATATCTTCTCTACCCTTTAAGTCCGGCTTTTCAACGATAATTCGTCTGTCAAAACGACCCGGACGAAGTAGTGCCTTATCCAGAATTTCAGGGCGGTTTGTGGCTGCCAGGATAACAACACCCTTTGATGAATCAAAACCGTCCATTTCAGATAAAAGCTGGTTTAGTGTCTGTTCACGCTCATCGTTTCCGCCGAACTGATTGTCACGGCTTTTACCGATAGCGTCAATTTCGTCAATAAATATGATACATGGTGCTTTTTGAGATGCCTGCTTGAATAGGTCACGCACTCTTGATGCACCAACGCCCACAAACATTTCCACAAAATCAGAGCCTGAAATTGAGAAGAACGGAACATTTGCTTCTCCCGCAACTGCCTTTGCAAGTAGTGTCTTACCGGTTCCCGGAGGTCCGACCAAAAGCGCACCCTTTGGCTGTTTTGCACCAATTGCCATATATTTTGCCGGGTTGTGAAGAAAATCCACAATCTCATCAAGGGACTCCTTCGCCTCGCTTTGCCCTGCAACATCGGCAAATGTTACGCCTGTTTTGTTTTCCATATACATTTTCGCATTGGACTGGCCGATACCCATGATTCCGCCACCGCCCATTTTCTTGCCCATAGTTCTCATAATTAAACCAAAGAAAAGGTATATCATAAGAACCGGAAGTATCCAGGATAGCAAAAATTCCATAAAAATATTGTTTTCAACAACTGTTTTGTGGAACTTAACGCCATGCTTCTTTAAAAAGTCAACAAGCCCCGCATCATCTACTCTTCCTGTGTAGTATTCTGTCCTGCTTTCAGGATAAAGCATACTCATATATAAGGATGCCACTGTTTCTTCTTCCGGCTTTTTCTGGTCCTTTTGATAAATTATAATGCGCTGTTCCTGAATTTCTACGCTATCTACCTTTCCCTCTTCCACCATAGCAAGAAAATCGTTATAATATATCTCCTTTTTTGGCGGAGCTGTTAAAAAGCTCAGAAGATAATTAAGACCTACTGTAAGTACCAGGGACACTACAATAAAAAATATCATAGGTGATTTATTTGTATTAGTTGGTTTCTTATTATTTTCGTTCATTATATTTCCCTTTCGTGATTCCTTCCCATTACCTTATAGAATACCACAAATTCTGGGAAGTGTCAACCGAAATCCCCTACTCTATGTTATTGTCAAACACCTGCATATTATTCGGTTTTGTACAAAAAATTCAGTAAGGCTTCTCCGCAGATAGAGAAGCTCCGCTGTTGGCGGTGGTGAGGTGTAGGTTGCTTTCATCCGTTATCCTTTTTCTAAAAAAAATGGTGCTTGGCTAAAAGTCAAACACCGCTTTTCCATCTTCAAGTTTTAACTGAGCAGAGAAAGTATTTCCTGTTCTTTTTGAAACAAATCCCTCGATTTTTGAAGTTTTTCCTGTTTCTAAAAGCAATTTCATATTGCTAAGAGAAATAACCCGTCCGCAAATTACATTGTTAACCGAAAACTTGCATCCCTCTTTATAGCCTGAGCATCCATAGCCATATCGGGTTCTTACAACATCCTTTCCACACACAGGGCACTTTCCTACAACATCACCTACAAAACCGTCATTGGTATCAACCTCAATCTTTTGTGGCTCGCTGTTAAACACTTCCCTTATTTCACGAACCGCCAGAGCAACACTGTCCGCAATACCAAATTCGCCTCGGTACACCTTTTTAAGTGCCTTACCAAGCTCGGATGTTTTGTACTTGTCCATGCTTATATTCATTCTTGAGAGTGCTTCAATCAGGAATTCACCGTCCGGCAGGATTGTATAAACATCCTTTTTGAGCTGGATATATCCGCTCTTTCGGGCATTATCAATAATACCTGTTCTTGTGGCTTCCGTTCCAAGCTCCAGACCCTCAAAAATTGCACGATACTCTTCCTCATCGTCCTCGTTTTCAATATTCTGTTTATCCTCTTTGAACGGATTTTTAAGATAATTATTAAGGGTTTCAATTGTGTAGTGCTTAGGCGGAGAAGTCTCCTTTTCTGTCGGGACAAATGCAGTATTTACAACATCACCCACTTCAAACGGTGGCAGAATTTTGTCCTTTTTGTTGTAGTCATCATATTTCGTCCAGCCTTTTTGCAGGATTACTGTTCCTTTTAAGGTGAACTCTTCTAAATCCCCCACCTTGATTTTTATTTCATTCTTTTCTGCAATACATTCCTCACTGCAAAATACCGCCGCAAATCTTCGCATAACAGTTGAATACACCTTGTACTCATCTTCTGACAGCGCATCCTTTTGCGGAATTTTATATGTAGGGGTTAAAGCCGAATGTGACTCAATTTTCTTGTCGTCAAAAATAGTCTTTTTGAACTTGAACTCCACAGGGTATCCCAGCTTTTTAACGCCCTCAATTATGGCTTTTACCTTGTCCTGCTCTGCAGTCGCAAGATATTCAGAGTTCGTTCTTGGATAAGTAACATATCCCTTTTCATAAAGGCCCTGCAGAATTTTAAGGCTATCCTCCATTGACATCTTGTACTTCTTACCCAAAACATTCTGTAGCTTCGTTAAAGAATAAAGCTTTCCCGGGTTAACTGTGTCCTTTTTCTTCTTTTTATCAACCACTATGGCGGTTTCGTTGTTATATTTCCGGCATAGCTCCTGTGCCTGATTCAACTTGTTTTTATCAAACTTTTCCTTGCTTTGAAGCTCAATTTCCTCACCTTTGGTTTCTGCTTTTGAAACGATGGCATAGTAAATATCCGGCTTGAAGTTACGAATCTGCATATCGCGGTCATAAATCGCCTTAACAATCGGCACAATAACTCTTCCGACACGAAGAAGCGTACCCGACTTCAGCGTTGCATAACGAGTAAGGTTTACGCCGTAAAGCCAGTCCATATATGTTCTTGCCAGACCCTCGTTTGCAAGGTTTTGGTACTCGGTTTCGTCTTTCATTTCGCCGATTGCACGGTTAATGGTTTGCGGTGTCTGGTCAGGAAGCCAGAGTCTTTTAAATTCTTTTCCTGAAAGACCCGCCTTTTCCACAATTATTCTTATTATAATTTCACCTTCACGGTCAGCATCCCCTGCGTTAACGATGGTGGTAACATCTTCTCTTTCGCAAAGGCCCTTTATCACCTCAAACTGATGGCGTACTCCTGCATCCACCGCTCCGTCTTTCCCCTTTTTAAGCTGAAACTGAAAGTTTTCAGGGAAGCACGGAATATTTTTCATACTCCATCTTCCGTCAGGGTTCGGTGAATATTCCTCAATATCCGCAAGGGAAAATAAGTGTCCGAATGCCCAGGTAACAATATATTTATCATCTGCTAAAAAACCGTCGCCCTTTCGCATCTTTCCAAGTGCTGATGCGATATTTCTCGCAAGACTCGGTTTTTCCGCTATTATCAGTATAATAAAAATCACTTCCTTGTCCCTTTTAGGACTTTTTATCTATCAAAAAAATTTCCCGAATTCGTCTAAATACTCTGAATATGTTTTCATAAATTCACGGAACTCCGCATTTTTCATAAGTGGTAAAAATGCTTTTTTTACTCGTCTTGCAAAGCTTTCCGAAAGCTCGTCAGCATCAATCTCTCTTGCAATCGGGCAAACCGACTTTGCTCTCGGGTCCATTATGACCTGAAGTTCCCCATTCTTATTAACATACGGTGTCAGCGGGAATATACGGCAAGCAAGCGGGCGTTCATATCGGTCGCACTTACCCTTGCATACCAAAAGCGGTACATTTTTTGTTTTTCCGTTATAAGTATAAGTAAAATCTGACTTTTCAATCTTTGCCCAGTCGCAATTTAAAAGGCGGTAAACACTTTCTTCCCCCGGGAACAGATACATCCCTGACTCATCACCTTCACAGCATGCACTATTGCACAGCTTTCCACAGTCAAATTTAAGGGGTGTGCATTTGTCAAACAGTCTGTAAATCTGTAGGTATATATACGCTGAATTCATAGTTATAATCCTCTCATTTGTCGGTAAAATAATAAGTAAAAACCGACATTTATATATGATATTTTAACACATTTTAAAAATAAATACAATATGCTCCTCTAAATTTGACAAAATCTACTAGTTGTAGTATAATGGAAAGGTAAAGTGCCTATTTTAAAACTATATATAGTTAGAAAGGAAAATAGTATGCCAAAGAAAAAGGAAGAGTACGGAAATCAAAGTATTCAAAGCCTCAAAGGTGCCGACCGAGTTCGTAAACGTCCGGCGGTTATTTTTGGTTCAGACGGCCTTGAGGGATGCCAGCATTCCTTCTTTGAAATCCTGTCAAACTCCATTG
>JAZNWI010000283.1:0-2093 GCA_045593305.1 Clostridia bacterium
AGGCCAAAAGCCTACTGCTTATTTTTTTATTCTTCTTTTATATATCCGACTACTTTTTCAACACACCTTATTGGTGCATCCTTTGCCGTTCCCCAATCCATATCACGATTTCGGTAATCAAATTTCAAAGTAAACTTGTGAATATCTTCGTTTATTACCTCAAGCTCTTTTTCTTCCTTTTCGATTAAAGCTTTCAGAAAATCACCCTTTGCAAGCTCCAGAAGTTTATCAAAGTGAGAAAGGCAAAACCCTTTTGACTTTTGGAACTTCTCACGAAATTCCGGCTCGTCCTTCCACATTGATGCCAAAACATCCACATACCTGTTCATTGTATTCTCAATCTTTTCGCAAACAATACAGGATTCTACCGTTTCTTTTATTGTCGGTGTTTCCTTTTTGAAAAGTCCCTTTTTGGAATCTTTTAAAGCTGAAATCTTTTTCCTCAAGCTCACAAGATGAGTATCCAAAACTAAGGCAAGAGATAGCTTGTTCTCCTTTTCAAACATCATTTCAAGGTGTCTTTTGCAAAAACCCTTTTCGTTTGAAAGTTCTCTGTGATCAGGCTCCATCATAGCAGCGCCCAGTTCATACTCTATTGCTTCTTTTTCAAGATGCCTTTCGATAAGGCATAACGGACACTCACAATCCTGGTCAAACGCCTCGTTTATCGGGATTGTATAAATCTTCTCTTTCATTTACTAATCACCCATTTTTGCGTAAACAGTTTTTGAAGAAATTCCGGAAAGCTTTCCAATCTTCCCTGCCATTGCACTTATTGTGTCCTCTGTTGCATCCACAGCTACGCTCATTATAGATACTCCCCTTTCTTTATACGGAATACCCATTCTGCCGATTATAAAATCACCATAATCGTGCAATATTTCGTTAAGCTTTGATACTGAATCAAAGTTTTCAACTACAATTCCAATCAGTGCAACTTTTGTTTCCATTTCTTCTCCTTACATACTCTCTACTGCTTCAATACCTAGTAGGTAGAGCGCAGATTTTATAACCTGACAGCTTGCCTTAACAAGTGAAAGTCTTGCCTTTTTAACATTTTCAGGAACATCATCCTTTAAAATTGGGCAGCTGTTATAGAACTTATTAAATAGTCTTGCAAGAACTGTTACATAGCGGTTTACATAGAACGGTTCGTTCTTATCTGCTGCATCTTTTACTGCATCTAAAAATGCATTAAGATGAGTAACTAATGCATATTCTTCATCAGTTGTTACAAGTGAGTAGTCAACATCTGAAATCTCAATATCGCTTCTTCTTAAGATGCTCTTACCACGAGCGTAGCTATACTGAACATAAGGTGAAGACTCACCCTCAAAGTCAAGCATACTGTCCCAACTAAACACAATATCCTTTTCTCTTGAGTTTTTAAGGAATGTATAAAGAATAGCACCGATGCCGATTTTCTTTGCAACCTCGTCCTTATCTTCCATATTTGGACTATTTGTTTCAATAATTTCGCGGGTTTTCTGGATTGATTCGTTAAGAACATCTTCCAAGAATACCACATCGCCATGACGGGTTGAAAGCTTTTTATCAGGGAACTTAACAAGACCAAAGTTTACATGCTGGCATCCCTTTGCCCAATCCCAACCGGCTTTTTCCATTACCGCAAAAATCTGCTTAAAGTGTAGACTTTGCGGTGTTCCCACAACATATATGTTCTTATAAAAATCATAAGTTCTGTGACGGTAAAGTGCCGCTGCAATATCACGGGTTGCGTAAATTGTAGCACCATCTGATTTTAGAATAATACAAGGCGGTGTGTTTTCGCCAAGCTCGGGAAGTTCAACAACCTGTGCACCTTCGCTATCAGTTAAAAGACCCTTATCTCTTAAGATGTCAACAACTTCGTCCATCTTGTCAGAATAGAAGCTTTCGCCTGCATATGAATCAAACTCGATACCGAGCATGTCATAAACGTAAGTGAATTCCTTTAATGACTCATCTCTGAACCACTGCCAGAGTTCAACTTCTTCAGGCTCGCCGTGCTCAAGAGCTGTGAATATAGCTCTCGCTTCATCATCAAGCTCCGGATGTTCTTCGACTTCTTCGTGGAATTTTGTATAGTATGA
>JAZNWI010000284.1:0-2050 GCA_045593305.1 Clostridia bacterium
TTGGTTCTAAGTCAATAGTTGGGGTGGGATTTTAACGAATCCCGCTCCATTGTTGCGTTTGAAGGCATTTTAGTGTTGTTATACAAAAGTGCGGGTTTTGTTGCATGGCAAACAAACCTTCAAGTGCCAGTCTATTAAAATTAATTAGTTACAAGAAAAATACGGGTTCTGAGACGTTGGAAATTCCTTATCCCATAAGATGTTCGTTTCAGAACTTTTATTTTATTATTAAAGCCTTCGGTTGGACCATTTGTTATATGAGAATACTTAAAAGCATTTAGTATTTCCTTGGACCAGGTACGATAAGTTTTGGCAACTTTTTCGAATTCATTTAGTCCGGAGGATTCGGCCATTTTAATCCAATCGAAGAAGTCTTTTCTTTGTTCAGAATATTTGGGATTCTGACATAGTTCATAAAATTTTTCTTTTAGATAATGAGCTCTTCGCAAGTCATCATTGTATAGAAGCATTAAATCACAAGCTGCTTTGTTTTCATCCTTGAGTTTGTGATACCTGGTTAAAATCAATGTTCTGCTTCGTTTATAGTACTTTCTTAGACGGGCAGGCATTGTTTTTTGTAATCTTTTACGTACAGCTTCTATAGCCCATGTGGTTTGTCTGACGAAGTGATATTTATCAATAATAACCTCGGCATTCGGAAAATATGTATGAGCCATTTCTATGTATGGTTTCCACATATCACAAACAAAGTGTTTTACTCGATGTCTTTCATCTTTGGGGATAGAAGAAAAGTAAGACACCAAATGATTATGTTGCCTGTCCGGAAGAATGTCTAGTACCTTATGTTTCATCGGATCAACCAGAATACATTGGAACTTACCAGTAGAGGCATTTCCGCGGAATTCGTCAATAGATATAGTGGTGGAAAACTTTCTTCTGGAGTAAGAAATAGTATCTAAAACTCTTCCTACAGTGGCAGTAGAAACATTGGTCTGTCTTGCAGTTTCCTTAATGCTTTGAGAATTGTGCAGACAAGAAGCAATAAAAGCAGTCAGTCTAGCGGTTCTTTGAAAGTATCTAGGAAGGAAACTATAGGTTTCATAAAAACGTTTTCCACACTTGCACACATATCGCCGTTTGTGTAGAACTAGATAGCAATGTTTTAACTGGAAAGGCAAGTCCTTAATGGTTTGATAACGATAATCATGAATACGTTTAGTTGCAGCACCACAGCAAGGACAAGTTTGTTCACGTGGCTTGGTTTCTAAGTAGATTTTCACAAAAGTATCAGCATGTCTAATTTTTTTGATAATTACATCTTCAATATTTAAAAGTTTGTTGGTATAATGACTATGCATTTGATGTACCTCCGGGTGTTTTAGTTTGGGAAGACTGGCACTTGGAGGTTTTTCTTTTTATTATAAAAGAAAAAATGCTGCGACGGATGATTATTTGAAATCATCCACCCCAACATTTATTTTAGAGCCGTAATTTTTTCATTTTCTCTGCAACCGGCATCCACCTCCAGTCAAGTAAGTAGAGGAGTGGGCCACTGGCTTGTGGATACATTTGTGCCATTCCTGTCAGAGAGACTGGAAACAATGCCGGTGGGGAAATTGGAAATGTTACATACACTGCTTCGCAAGGCGGGACATTTTTCGGAGTATTTTATCTTGGGCATACTTGCCATGCTTACGGCATTGCAGACGAAGTTGCGTTATGGGAAGCTATCTGCACTGGTCTTTTGTGTGCTGGTGGCGGCTGTGGACGAGACCATTCAGTTGTTTGTGAGTGGACGCTCTGGGCAGGTGACGGATGTGATGCTGGATAGCGCTGGGGCGTTGTGTGGGATTGCGGTACTGATGGGTGTGAGGAAAGTTTGGAAAACCATCAACTGAATCTAGACTTTTCCCCAACTCTTTGTTATAATGTAAAGTGGACTTAGTTTAGAAAGACTAACTATTAAAAGTCAAGTCTAAAAATGAAATTATTTGTATGAATTGCAGAAATGCATTTCAGATATATTTGAACATTGAAAACTGCATGACAATAAGAGCATCTTATTAGGTGCTCTGACAGGGAATATTTA
>JAZNWI010000285.1:0-3108 GCA_045593305.1 Clostridia bacterium
TGCAGATAGAAAAGCTTGAATCTTCTAATGTAGATGTTATGTTATATTCAGTTTTAGAGAGCGAAGAAGCCTTAAAAGGCTATGCAGTTCACCCAGAACATGTTAAAGTTGCAGACACAAAGGTAAGACCGTTTACCAGTGCAAGATACTGCATTGACTTTGTATGCTGATAAGGAGATAAAAAATGTCAATAATAACAATTAAAAACGAAGAACTTACGGTAGAAATATCAACACTTGGTGCAGAAATTCAGTCTGTAAAATACGCAGGTGAAGAAAGATTTTGGCAGGGTGATCCTGCAGTCTGGTCAGGAAGAGCACCTGTTCTTTTCCCAATTTGTGGAGGATTAAAGGACGATAAATACACATTAAACGGCGAGGAATACACCTTACCAAAACACGGATTTGGAAGAAAGAGCGAGTTTGCTTTGGAAACTCAGGAAGATGATAAAGCTGTATTTCTTCTTACATCATCAGAGGAAACAAAAAAAGGATATCCGTTTGACTTTGAGCTTAGAATAAGCTATACCTTAGATGGAAAATCAATTAAGGTGGAATATGCTGTTAAAAACAAATCAACGGAAGATATGTATTTCTCAATAGGAGCACATGAGGCCTATGCAACACCTGAGGGAGTGGAGGAATATTACCTTAAGTTTGATAAAAAAGAAAGACTTACTCATAATATTTTAAACGGTCCGCTTTTGACAGAAGAATATACTGTTCTTGGCGAGGATATTGACCAGCTTCCGATAAAGAGCGAATATTTTGACATTGATGCTATAACTATGCTTAACCTAAAATCAAGAAAGGTTGCGCTTTGCAAAAAGGACGGAAGTAAGAAGATTACAGTTGATTTTAACGGATTTGATTATATGTTTGTATGGACAAAAGCGGGAAAGAATCAGCGTTATATATGTCTTGAACCTTGGTGTGGTATACCGGACTTTGAGGGAACATCCTATGACATTACCCAAAAGAAAGGTATAAACAAATTGGAGCCTCAAGGTATTTTTAGTAGAGTACATACCATAACAATAGAATAATAAAAGCAGGCTTTTGCCTGCTTTTTAGTTAAAAAAATATTTACAATTTATTCTTTTTTTAGTAATATAAGTATTGTATAATGAGAGTAAAGGAGTGATAATTGTGAAAATTTCAGCACTTATTTTATCTTTGGTTATGCTTATGTCGGGGTGTTCGCCTCAAGCAGTAAATACTCTTGAATATCGCGAAATTTCAAAAGATGCAACCGAAATTGTACTTAGTGATGATATGATAACAGTAAACGGAGCGGAGGTTTCAGATGATGAAACAGCGCCGGTTTATGTAGCAAACGATATCGTATATTACCCTGAGGGAAAGGACTTTACCTTTGGTGAGGGTGAAAAAAAGGATGAACACTCTGCGGATGAAGCAAATAGCCATACAGTTGTTCATATTACTAAAGCCGGTGATTATGTGCTTTCAGGAGCGCTATCAAAGGGACAGATTGCAATAGATTTGGGCGAGAATTCAGAAATGAATCCGGAAGCGGTAGTTAATCTTGTGCTGAATAATGTAGATATAAACTGCACAGTAGCACCAGCCGTGATTTTCTATAACGTGTATGAGTGCGGAAGCAAAGAACTTGAGACCGCAACAAAGGATGTTGATACAAAATCTGCAGGAGCTAATGTGATAATTGCAGATGGAAGCAAAAACAACATAAATGGCTCATATGTTGCTCGTATTTATAAATCAATAGAGCTTTCAGAGGATGGAAAAGAAGTAGTAGACTCTAAGAAACTTCATAAATATGATGCAGCGTTCTATTCCAAAATGTCAATGAATGTTTTTGGCGAAAAAATTGGCGACGGTGTTTTAAATATTACTGCTGAAAATGAGGGACTTGACTCTGAACTTCACCTTACAATGTATGGCGGAAATGTAAATATCAGGTCAGGAAATGACGGAATTAATACTAACGAGGACAATGTTTCGGTTACTACCATAAATGGGGGAAAGCTCAATATTGCAGTTACAGGCGAAACAGGCGAGGGTGACGGAATTGACTCAAACGGCTGGCTCGTAATAAATGGTGGTGAAGTTATATCTTCTGCTTGTGGTACAAGCGGAGATTCCGGAATTGACTCCGATATGGGAATCCATATAAATGGCGGTACTGTTATGGCATCAGGCAATATGCTTGACAGGTTAGAGGGTACACAAGGTTATTGTGTATTCAATTTTGATATGACATTTGATATGAGCATGAAAGGTCAAAACACCTATACTATCAAAAATGCCAATAACGAAGTTGTTATGAGCTATACACCTGAAAATAACTTTGCTAACATTGTTATGTCTTCAGCCAAGCTATCAGAGGGAGAATACAGCCTATGGCTTGGTGATATACAGCTTAAGGTGGCAAAGACTGACGGCGGTATAGGAATGGGTGGAAGAATGCCAATAGGCGAAAGACCGGAGGGAATGCCGGATATGCCAAGAGATATGAAACGCCCTGATGGAGAAAGACCAATACCTACAGAACTACCAAAAATGCCGGATGGAAAAACCCCTACCAAGGAACAATTTGAAGAGAGAAACAAGGAAAGATTAAACCTTGAATATAAAGATACCTTTAAGATAGAAAAAGGCGAAAACTATTTTATGGTCAAAACAAGTGAATAGAAAAGCAGAACGAATTTTCGTTCTGCTTTTTGTTTAAGCAAGCTCATTTGCCAAGCTTTCCAGTTGTTTCATATTTTCATCGTCTACTGCTGATAAGATTTTCACTGTATTTTCGCAAATAGTCATATTCTTGCACTTCTCAAGCTTTGCCATCATACCTTTTGCTGCAACAGGTGCCCAGCTTCCATTTTCAATAAATGCAACGGTTCTGCTTTGGTAGCTGTGATCAGCAAGGTGTGTCAAAAAGGTATCCATAAACGGGAATATTCCGCCGTTATATGTGGTGGTTGCAAGTACAAGCTTTGAATAGCGGAATGCATCTTCCACAGCTTCTGACATGTCGTCACGGGCAAGGTCAAATACAGAAACCTTCACACCTTTTTCTTTGAGCATATTTTCAAGGATTGAAACCGCATTTTTTGTATTTCCGTAAACA
>JAZNWI010000286.1:0-6745 GCA_045593305.1 Clostridia bacterium
GGACACACAGAAGAAATTGACGAAGCGGTAGCAGCAACATGTACAGAAGATGGATTAACAGAAGGAAAGCACTGCTCAGTATGTGGTGAAGTACTAGTAGCACAGGAAGTAGTAGCAGCGCTAGGCCACTCATACGATGCAGGTGTTGTGACAACAGAGCCAACATGTACAGTAGATGGAGTTAAGACATTTACATGTATTTGTGGAGATACATACACAGAAGAGATCGCAGCTACTGGACACACAGAAGAAATTGACGAAGCAGTAGATGCTACATGTACAACTGATGGACTAACAGAAGGAAAGCACTGCTCAGTATGTGGTGAAGTGCTAGTAGCACAGGAAGTAGTAGCAGCGCTAGGCCACTCATTTGATGCAGGAGTAGAAACAAAGGCACCAACATGTATATTACCTGGCATTAAGACATATACATGTGCAGCGTGTGGTTGTTCAATCATAGAATCAATCCCAAAACTTGAGCATAGCACGAATTATGTAGCAGAAGTGTCAGCAACATGTACAGTAAACGGAACAATAGAACACTATATATGTGTAACATGCGGAAAGAAATTCGCAGACGAAGCCGGCGCAACAGATCTAATAGACGCAGATTTAGTGGTTCCAGCTCTGGGCCACACATATGGTGACTGGGAAAGAGTTGACGAAGTGAGCCACGCAAGAGAATGTTCATGTGGTGATGTAGAAACTGAAGAACACCAGTTTGAAGGTTTTGTATGCGTAGTATGTAACAGTGATAAGGTAGCAACAAGAACTTCATACGTAATTGAAAACGGTGAAATCAAGTTAAATACTGCACTGGTTATAGATGTGGCAGATGAAGCACAGATAATAGTTGCTTTATATAATGCTGATGGAAAGCTTATAAATGCAACAATAAATGCTATAGAAGAGCTTGAAGAAATTGTTTATTCTTCAGAAGACGTTGCAACAGTGAAAGTATTTACCTGGTCAGGATTTGGATTTATGAAACCTCTTTCAATACCGGAAGTAATTACTATTGGTAGTGGCAATTAAAATTTAAAACAAAAAATAACCCCTTGCTAAAATGAGCAGGGGGTTATTTATTTTGCAAAAAGAAAAAGCCAAAAACTCGGCAAACTGAGTTTCTGGCTTTATTTTTTATCTTAGCTGTGCATTATTCTTAAACTGTAAGTCCTTAACAATCTTATTAAATACCTTGTTAACTTCTTCGCTGGTTAAGCTTCTGTCTGCGGCACGGAATGAGATTGCAAAAGCAACGCTCTTCTTGTCTTCAGGGATTCTGTCACCCTCGTAAACATCAAATAGGCGGATGTTTTCAAGCAGCGTACCTGATGCCTTTGCGATTGTTGCTTCAAGGTCACCAACAAGGGCAGTTTTATCAATCAAAACAGCGATATCACGCTCTGCTGCAGGGAACTTTGGAAGTGCCTTATACTTAATATTGTTGTCAACTGCCTCAAATAATGGAAGAACATCAATTTCAGCAACAAAGCAATTTGTATCAATATCAAAGTTCTTGCATACTGTTGGATGAACCTGGCCTAAAATACCAATCTGCTTATCACCAATCATAAGGCTTGCGCTACGACCCGGATGAAGTGATGGACAGGTTGTAAGCGGTGCCCATGTAATGCCACAAATGTTAAGACCGTCAATAATTTCTTCTAAAGCACCCTTAAGGTCGAAGAAGTCAATATCCTTTCCATACATACCGATTGCAAGCTTTTCAGGTTCGTTTGGAAGCTTGCCAGGTTCAGTTGGAATATAAGTCTTGCTTATTTCAAATAGCTTAGCTTCTTCGTTCTTACGATTGTAGTTGTAAGACAAAGTTTCAAGCATTGATGCAAGCATTGTTGTTCTCATGATTGAGGTATCTTCACCAAGCGGATTTCTTATCTTAACAGCGTTTCTGAATGGACTCTCAGGGGATAAGTTCAGCTTGTCAAACTCGTTTTCACCAATAAATGTGAAAGTATATATTTCATACATACCCTGAGCTGTAAGCATTCCTGAAAGGTCTTTTCTGAACTTCTGAAGCGGTGAGTAAGACCCCTTTGTTGATTCACCTGAGATAAGTGTTGTAGGAATCTTGTTGTAGCCATAGAATCTTGCAACTTCTTCTGCAACATCGGCTTCTGCTACAACATCAGGTCTGAATGATGGAACTGTAATTTCCATTTTTTCAAGGTCAACCTTAAAATCTATTGTGGTAAGGTATCCTGCCATTTCTTCCTTTGAAATGTCAATACCTAAAAATGCGTTGATTTTTTCAGGACGGAATGCAAGAACAGTAGGCGAAGGAATATTTCCGACAACATCAATCATTCCGCCAACAACTTCACCACAACCAAGCTCTTCAACTAATTGACAGGCACGGTTTACGGCAGGAATTGTGTTATTTACATCAAGTCCCTTTTCGTATCTTGATGATGCTTCTGTTCTAAGGCCTGCTTTCTGAGCAGTCAAACGAACTGAAACTGCATCGAATGTAGCTGATTCAAAGACAACTGTGGTTGTGTCCTCTTCAATTTCCGAGTTGAATCCGCCCATAACACCGGCGATTGCAACAGCCTTTTCTGCGTCTGCAATAACAAGGTCATTTGAGTTCAATGTTCTGTCCTGTTCATCAAGTGTCTTTATAACTTCGCCGTCCTTTGCATCACGGACAATGATTTTGCCGCCTGATAGGTGACGAAGGTCGAATGCGTGCATTGGCTGACCATACTCTAGAAGAATATAGTTTGTAATGTCAACAATGTTATTGATTGAACGGATACCTGCAGCCTTTAGTCTGTGTACCATCCAGGCAGGTGACGGGCCAATTTTTACATTCTTAATCATTTTTGCTGTATAGCGTAGGCACTTGTCAGGATTTTCAACAGTTACAGAGATTGTATCTGCAATGTTTTCGCTTGTTTCATTATAAGTCGGTACAGGAACAGAAAATGGCTTTCCGAATGTAGCCGCAGTTTCTCTTGCTAAGCCAATAACGCTAAAGCAATCAGGACGGTTTGAAGTGATTTCAAACTCAACAACCTCTTCGTTTAGACCAAAGAAGTCTTTAATATCCATACCAACTTCAGTATCTTCAGGAAGAACCAAAATTCCATATTCAGGTTCCCATGAAAGGTCGGATTCTGCAAGGCCAAGCTCCTCATGTGAGCAAAGCATACCGAATGATTCAACACCACGAAGCTTTCCTGTTTTAATGTGAATACCGCCCGGCAAATATGAATCGTTTTTAGCAACAGGAACAATCTGACCAACCTTAACATTTGGTGCACCTGTTACGATTTGCAGGATTTCGTCTTTAACATCAACTTTGCAGATAACCATATGGTCAGAATCCGGATGCTCGGTTATTTCAAGGATTTTACCTGTAACAACATTCTGAATATCCGCACCCATATTCTCAACGGTTTCAACCTTTGATCCTGTTAAGGTAAGGGCTTCTGCGTACTCTCTAGGCAAAATGCCGTCAACATTTGTATAGTCGTTAAACCAACTCATTGGTACTTTCATTTTTTATCAGTCCTTTCCTTAATTAAAATTGTTTCAAGAATCTAACATCATCTTCATAGAAAAGACGGATGTCGTTAATATCATATCTACCCATAACAAGTCTTTCAAGGCCGATACCAAAGGCAAAGCCTGAGTAAACTTCAGGGTCAATTCCGCAGTTTGCAAGAACCTTCGGGTGAACCATACCGCCGCCCAGGATTTCAATCCAGCCTTCGCCCTTACACATACTGCATCCTGTGCCGCCACAGTTGAAGCATTGAACATCAGTTTCAACTGATGGCTCTGTGAATGGGAAGTGGTGAGGACGGAAACGGCATTTAGCGTTGTCACCATAGATTGACTTAATTAGTGCTTCAAGTGTTCCCTTAAGGTCAGCCATAGTGATTCCCTTATCAACAACAAGGCCTTCAATCTGGTGGAAGATTGGTGAGTGAGTTGCGTCCATTGCGTCACTTCTGTAAACTCTACCCGGTGCAATAATACGGATAGGCGGTTTCTTGTTTTCCATAACACGAATCTGCATAGGAGATGTCTGTGTTCGAAGTACTATGTTGTCTTCAACATAGAATGAATCCTGTGTATCTCTTGCAGGGTGATTTTTTGGAATATTCAGTGCTTCAAAGTTGTAGTAATCTGTTTCAACATCAGGACCTTCTGCAATTTCAAAGCCCATACCGATAACTGTGTCCTTAAATTCGTCAAGAACCTTTGTTAGTGGATGTAGATTTCCCACCTTTGAACGCTTACCAGGCATTGTAATATCAATTACTTCCTTTTTAAGCTTTTCATCCTGAAGCTTCTGCTCCATCTCAGCTTTTTTAGAATCAATGGCGTTTGTTAAAAACTCGCGAACTTCATTTGCTAAAGCTCCGATTACAGGACGCTCTTCAGCGGATAAGCCTCCCATACCCTTTAAGATGCCTGTAAGCTCACCTTTTTTGCCAAGGTACTTAATTCTTGCTTCTTCCAAAGCTTCAATAGTTTCGGCATTTTTAAGCTGCTCTTCGGCAGCAATTTTGATTTGCTCTAACTGTTGTTTCATTGTTTCTCCTCCTTAAAATAAGAAATCTTCCTGTTTTTTAGGAAGACGGATATTTTTATAATAAAAAAACTCCGCCCCAAAACAGGGACGAAGTGAAAACTCCGCGGTACCACCCATATTTCTGCTATATATGCAGACACTTAATTTACGGCTTAACGCACCGCCTTGCGATATGGACTACGCACCAAAATGGCTTCACCCATACGGCTCCGAAAGGAAATTTCAAGATATGCCTGTACCGCAGCGGCTCACAGCCCAAGACCGCTACTCTCTTTTGGGAAAGCATACTTTACTTTGTTTCATCATAGCCTTTAATTCATACGCCACAAATTATACCACAAATTTCAAGGAAATACAAGAGTTTTTGTAAATTTTTTTACCTTATAGAATATAATGAAATAAGAGGTGATTTTAAATGGATCAGAATATGAACGACAAGCTAAAAAAGATATTATCAGGGATGGGCAGTGATAAACTGAAAAATTCTGCGGATATGGTAACTGAGTTTATGAAAACGCCTGAGGGACAGAAACTGAAAAATTCTCTTTCAGATGCCGACAAAAAGGCGATTTTAGAAAAGTTTATGAAGCTTGATACCAAAAAGGCAAGCGATTCCTTAAAAAATGCGGACCTTTCAAGTCTTGGCGGAATGTCTGTTGATGAGATAATGAAAAAGCTTAAATAGGAGGCGATAAAATGGCGGATATGATGAGCACCTTAAAAGGCTTTTTGGGGGATAATGCAGACGAAAAAATTAAAGGTGCGATGGAAATGTTAAAATCAAGCGGAATGCTGGAGGGTTCAAAAAGCACGGACAGTAATTTTGCGGAAAAGCTTGAAGATAGCATAGATGTAAGTGAGAATAAACCTGAAAACAAACCGCAAACCGGTTTTCCTGCAATAACTCCTGAAGGACTTGAAATGATGGGGCAGATAAAGAACATGTTCGACCAAATGACAAATTCAAATGACCAAAGGTCAAATCTTTTAATGTCCTTAAAGCCTTTTATGAGAACAGAGCGGCAAAGGAGTATTGATCGTGTTACAAAACTAATGAATATTGCCAGGTTCTCAGGACTTTTCAGGAAATAAGAAAGGAAAACATTTATGTATCGCAGATATTACAGTATGAATGATATGCCAAAAATGGTGCCCAAACAGGAAGAAGTGCCTCAAAAGTGCGAGGTTAAAAAGAATGAGTGCGAGAAGAAAGAAACGCAAAAGCTTTTTGGGAATCTTGAACTTGATGATGTGATTTTGGGTATTGTAATCCTTGCAATTTTATTGGATGATGCAGACGATACTCTTCTTTTACTGGCACTTTTTGCGGTGTTTTTTACAGGACATATATGACGAAAAGACTTTGAAAGAAAGGACAGGAATAATTCCTGTCTTTTTTTGTGTGTAAGGCTGTATGTCTATCTTGATTTTTATGAATAAAAGGTATATAATTAAAAAAATAAGCAGTTAAAAAGAGGTACATATATGAAACTGTCAGAATTATTTAACAAGAAAAAACCAACCCTATCCTTTGAGGTTTTTCCGCCAAAAACAAGCGACACATACGAAAGTGTTAAAACAGCAACTGAGGGAATTGCAAGGCTTGAGCCTGACTATATGAGCGTAACATACGGTGCAGGCGGAGGAACAAGTGAATATACAGTGGATATTGCCACAAATCTTCTTAAAAACTACGGCGTAACACCCCTTGCGCACTTAACTTGTCTTTCTTCCACAAAGGATAAGATTACAGGAGTTTTGGATGCTTTAAAAGAGAACGGAATTGAAAACATTCTTGCACTTCGTGGTGATATGCCAAAGGATGCGGACCCTGATACAAAAAGGGAATATAAATATGCCTGTGAGCTTGTCAGCGATATTAAAAAGTACGGTGATTTTTGTATCGGTGGTGCTTGTTATCCTGAAAGCCACACAGAGTCACATAATTCTGTGGACGATATTAGGCATTTGAAAGAAAAGGTGGATGCAGGTTGTGATTTTTTGACTACCCAGATGTTTTTTGACAACAGTATTCTTTATAGCTTTTTATATAAAATTCGTGAAGCAGGAATAAATGTGCCGATTGTTGCGGGAATTATGCCGGTTACAAATGCAAATCAGATAAAAAGAATTTGTGAACTTTCAGGAACATATCTGCCAAGAAGATTCAAGTCCATT
>JAZNWI010000287.1:0-25514 GCA_045593305.1 Clostridia bacterium
GAAGTTGCAGACAGAGTTGGAGGTATGAATTCGGAATATTCTGTTAAGAAGAGATTTTACAGGTACTTGGAAAAGTGCTGCTAGCAAAACATAAGTTGTCCCACATGTCACCTTAATATGTGGTAATATGTTACCGTAGAAGACAGACGGCCGGCATCTGTTTTTTTATATATTATTTGGAGGTGATCCATGGTGGACCCAAGACGGACATTATGTGCAAGATGTGTAAATGATTACAAAATTGCAGGTTTTTTCGTTGAACCATCTATGCACAGCACTATAAAAGAGCCTTGTGATATATGTGGCAGGCTGGGGTTTGAATATGTTGTGGGAAGGACACACCAAAAGAAAGGGACAGGCTTTGATGGGCAAAATTGATTTTTGGCTGACGCCTGAGGGACTTATACTTCTTCGTGCAAAAAGCAGAGACAGCCTTACAAAAAACGAGCTTGCAAAAAAGCTTGATATTGCGCCAAAAACCCTGAGTTTATGGGAGAGAAAGTACCCAAAGATTCAGGAGGCACTAAGGCAAGGCAGAGAAATAACCGATGTCCGCGTAGAAAATGCCATTTTAAAAAAGGCCTTGGGCTTTGAAACTACTGAGGTTAAGAAAGTGTTAAAGGCGGATGGGCAGGAAGAAATTACTACTGTCTATAAAAGTGTACCGCCAGATGTTTCCGCAGCTTCTGTGTGGCTTAAGAATAGGTGCCCCGAACGATGGAGGGATAAGCCACAGGAAGATGATAGTCTATCAAAGGTTGATAAGATTTTGGAGGAGATAAATGCTCAGGCTAACAGATAAACAAAAGGAGTTCTGGTGCGGCGCAAATCACCGCTGGAATATTAAGGAAGGTGCGACAAGAAGCGGAAAAACATACTTAGACTACTTTCTTATTCCAAGGAGAATACGAGCGTGTACAGGGTCAGGGTTGATTGTGCTTTTAGGGAATACAAAAGGCACTTTGGAGCGTAATATTTTAGAACCGATGCGTTCTATTTGGGGTGAAGAACTTGTGGGCGGAATTGGAAGCGATAACACAGTTATGCTTTTCGGTAAAAGGTGTCATGCATTAGGTGCAGATAAGGTTACACAAGTATCAAAACTTCAGGGTGCTGGGATTGAATATTGCTATGGCGATGAAATTACCACTTGGAATGAAGATGTTTTTTCCATGCTAAAATC
The DNA here is from genome assembly GCA_045593305.1 of Clostridia bacterium. Taxonomy (GTDB): domain Bacteria; phylum Bacillota; class Clostridia; order UBA1381; family UBA1381; genus UBA1738. Next base: position 1,184 of record JAZNWI010000287.1, read on the forward strand.
CCGTCTTGATAAGCCTACTTCGGTTTTTGATGGGACCTGTAACCCGGACGGACCAAATCATTGGTTATTAAAGTTTTTGGGGAGTGATGCGGATATTTTCCGCCAGCACTATACCATTTACGATAACCCAAACTTATCACCTCAGTTTGTAAAGAATCTGGAGCGTGAGTATCGGGGTACGGTGTATTACGAACGATTCATTCTGGGCAGGTGGGCACTTGCGGAAGGGCTTATTTATCCTATGTTTAAAAAGGATGAACATGTGAAGAACGAACTCCCAAAGTATGGGAAATATTATGTTTCTGTGGACTATGGTACCTTGAATCCATGCAGTATGGGGCTTTGGTGTGTAAGCGGGAATAAAGCATACAGAATCAAAGAATTTTACTACAGCGGAAGAGACAAAAACAGACTTTTTACGGATGAAGAGTATTATAGTGAACTGGAAAAAATGATTGGGAATATTCCTGTACAGTACATTGTAGTTGACCCATCTGCTGCCAGCTTTATTGAAACCATCAGACGACACGGAAGATTTACCGTAAAGAAAGCAAAAAACGATGTTATTGATGGTATACGATATACAGCAGGACTTATCTCGGCAGGGAAAATTTTGGTGTCGCCGGAGTGTGAAAACACGCTTCGGGAATTTGAAGAGTATAGTTGGGATACAGACCAGCCGGAAGACAAGCCGCTGAAACAGAACGACCATGCTATGGACGATATTCGATATTTTTGCTATACAGTTTTGAGGAAACTGTGGTAAATTTCCATTTCACATATTCAAACAAGAATTACAAAATCAGTGCTGCACATTTGTGCGGCAGATTGGAGACGACTATGAACTTTTTTAAAAAGGCGACATTTACCTTAAAAAATTCCCTTTACAGTGCAGGGATCAGGGTAAAAACGTCAGAACAAATGTCTGCAGCAATTACCCAGTGGGAGAGCCTTTACAGGGACAACTCTAAGCTTTCTTTAGCGTCCAGTATTGCAGCAGAAACTGCAAGACTTACAACTTTGGAGCTTAAGTCAAAGGTGTCAGGGTCTTGCCGTGCAGACTTTCTTAACAAGCAGTATCAAAATTTACTTGATGACATACGAAACATTACAGAGCTTGCCTGCGCAACAGGCGGTGTGGTTTTAAAACCATATATATCGGATGGCGAAATTAAGGTGGCAATCGTAAAGTCAGAGAACTTTATACCTACCGAATTTAATGAGTCGGGGGATATTGTCGGAGCAGCATTTTTAGAAAGATATTTTTCCGGCAAAAAGGTATATACCCGAATTGAACAACATTCAATGAAAAACGGCGAATATACAATCAGCAATACAGCGTATGTTGGTGAAGACGAAAAGGAACTTGGAAAACAAATCTCTCTGTGTGATACTATCTGGAAAGATATCACTCCGCATGTAACAATGAGCGGAATCACAAAACCATTATTCTCTTATTTCAAAATGCCTATGGCAAACTGTATTGATGGAACATCGCCACTTGGTATATCGGTATTCGCAAGAGCCACAGGGCTTATTGCCGATGCAGAAGAACAGTACAGACGACTTTTATGGGAATTTGAGAGCGGTGAACGCGCACTATATGTTGATCAGTCAGCTGTAAGGCGTGATGAAACCGGAAATTGTGTAATACCGGACAGACGCCTATACAGACTTTTAAACAGCGGTGATGACACACTTTTTGCCGACTGGTCGCCAACTTTTCGTGATACATCTATTTTAAACGGGTTAAATGAAATTTTAAGAAGAATTGAATTTAATTCAGCACTTGCTTACGGAACTTTGTCCGATGTTCAAAATGTGGATAGAACGGCAGAAGAAATCAAGGTGTCAAAACAACGCAGTTATGCGCATATCTGTGAAATTCAGAAGTCTTTGAGAACGGCACTTGTCAATCTTCTTTCCAGTATGAATACTCTTTGCGACCTTTATGAACTTGAAAAGGACGGAGAGTACAATGTTTCATTCAGTTTTGACGATGGAATTGTGGCAGAAAAGCGTGAGGAATTTGACGAAAGACTTAAGCTTTTGGAATGTGGCGTTATAGAGCCGTGGGAAATGAGAGTATGGTATCTTGGTGAAGATGAAAATACTGCAAGAGACAAGCTTTTAAGGAAGAATACGCCTGGAGGTGAAGAGGAAGTATGAAAAAAGAAGAAGTAATTGGACTTATTCCAACGCTTTCTGAAGAGGACGCTGAAGCGCTCCAGAGCCTTTGGGAAGAAGAACTCGGAAAAGAAAGAGAGAACGCAGAAAAAATCAGGGAAGATGCAAGAAATGAAGCCTATGAGCAGGCAAAACAGGAGTACCTTGAAAAACAGCGTGAATATGCTTTAGAAGATGCGTTGGAAAAAGTAAATTCAAAGAGCACAAAAACGCTTAAAGCACTTATTGACACAGGAAAAGTGGAATTTTGTGATGGCAAAATTACAGGTCTTTCAGAACAGATTGATAAGCTGAAAGAAGAGTGTGGGTTTTTGTTCTTTGACGATGAGGAAAAACCAAAATTCACAAATGGGCCGGCACCTTTTGAAAGAAATTTGGATCTTTCAGGACTTTCTTATAAGGAACGCCTTAAGCTATTTTCCGAAATGCCGGAAGTATACCAAAGACTGGTAAAATAAATTTAAGAAAGAGGTTTAATTTATGGCAATGACAAGTATTCAGGATTTAGTTAATCCTAAGGTTATGGCGGACATGATTTCCGCAAAAATTGAAAAGAAGATTGTAGTAGCACCTTTTGCAAAGGTTGACGATACACTAGTAGGTGTTGCGGGTGACACTATTGTTGTTCCACAGTACAGCTACATTGGCGATGCATCAGATGTTGCAGAGGGCGATGCTGTTGAAACAACAACACTAGTTACAACAACTACAGAAGCTACAATTAAAAAGGCTATGAAGGCAGTAGAGCTTTCTGATGAAGCAGTGCTTTCTGGTTATGGTAATCCAATTGGCGAAACAAACAATCAGCTTGCAGCAGCAATTGCAGCAAAGGTTGATAATGATGCTATGGAAGCTTTGCAGACAGCAACTACTGTCTATGAGGCAGAAGGTGCAATTTCTTATGACAATATTATTGATGCAATCGATAAGTTTGGCGAAGAAACAAACTGCCAGAAGGTGATTTTTGTTCATCCATCACAGCTTACACAGCTTCGTCACGATGAGGACTTTATCTCAGCGGAAAAATATACAGGCGATGTAATCCTATCAGGTGAAATCGGTATGATTGCAAATACACGTATCGTTCCATCAAAGAAAGTGCCTCTTGTTGACGACAAGTATGTTTGCCCAATCGTTAAGATTGAAAACGATTATGAAACTGAGGATGAAACACCTGCACTTACAATCTATTTAAAGCGTGACACAAATGTAGAAATGGAAAGACAGACTCTAAGACGAGTTACTGATATTTCTGTTGATAAGTTCTATACAGTTGTGCTTTCAAATGCGGGAAAGGTAGTACTTGCAAAGTTTAATAAAGATGCAATCGGAGGTTGATACCTATGATGGCTGATTTGGCTTTTTACAATGAAAATTACGGCGGGGACAGTAAAATCCCCGCCTCTTTATTTCCGCTCTTTGAAAGACGGGCGGAAAATGAGCTTATGTTTATAACAGGTGGAAAAATCAAAGGAAAAGATGATGAGTGCATTAAGATTTGTATTTGCGAGATGGCAGAGTTTTTGTATCAGTGTATGGAAAACGGCGGACTAAAATCTGAAAACAATGACGGATATTCTGTCACTTACCAAGAAAGGGACATAAAACAAGAACTTATGCGCATTGCAAAGGTGAATCTTGTAGGAACGGAGTTTTTGTTTAGGGGTGTTGATAATTGAAGACAAATAAAAGTGTAACGATATGGCATTTTGATGACTCTGATATCCCTGTTCTAAGGGTATTTAAAAATGTGCATGTTGATTCGGCTTGGAAAATCGACAAAAACGGAATCAAACAAAAAGGCTTTTTTGATGGGAAAAGTGCTATAGTAAGAATCCCGACATCGGAAGAGTTAAGTGTCTTGCCAGGGGATTACCTTTTTATTGGTGAATGTTTTGACAAGCTTCCTCAAGGTGAAAATGCCCTTAAAATAATAGAAGTAAAGGACAACAGGCGCGGTGGACAGAAGCATTGGCGCATTGTTTGTGGAGGGTAGTGGATGATTATTGAAAATGTACGAGAATATATGCTGTCCTGTCCGAAACTTTCCGGCAAAAAAGTTAATATTAACTGCCTTGGAACAAAGCTTGGAAGCTTTTCTATTGATAATGTTGTTGCAGAGAGCATTATAAAAAAGTATTGTGACGGGGGAGCACTAAAACAGGCAGTATTCAACCTTAGTATTCGAGATCGTTATGATGAGCTGGCAAGAGAAAATCCTTATGCGGAAACTCTTCTGGAAGAGGTAGAGGATTGGATTTATAAGCAGAATATCATAAAAAATTTGCCGGATTTTGGTAATGACACAGTTGCACCAAGATGCATAGAGGTAACAAAAAGCGGACATCTTTACGATACATCTATGTCCAGTGGCAGATGGCAGTTGGAATTCAGGATAGTTTATAAGCAAAATGCATAGATTCTGAAGTAGAAAACAAGAGAAAGGTGACATTAATATGATTAAAAGAAGTGAAAAACTAGCTTTTATGGAAGTTAGTGATGGGGAAAATAAAGTTTTTAAGAGAATGACAGGATTTACAGAGTTTTCTTTATCTAAAAATCCTAAAGAATACTCAAGAAAATATATAGACGAAGACATGGAAAGAAGCGAAGTAGTAGGATACTCTCCGGCAATTTCCTATAAGTTTGACACGGATCCTTCAAACAGTGTACATCAGTATTTGACTAAAGTTGCAGATTATGAACTTTTGGGGGAAAGTGCGGAATGCAATATAATCGTGGCGGACTTATCAAGTATTGACGCACAAGGCTCTGCTAAGGCTATCATGAGAAAGTTCTCTATAATTCCGCAAAACGAGGGTGATGACAAAGATACCTACACAGTAAGCGGGAGCTTTAGAGCAGCAGGAGCCAAAACATTTGGTACAGTGACAACTACAGACGAGTGGCAGACTGTGACTTTTTCGGCAGAATAGGGACATAAAATTCTGGGAGGGAAGGCATGAATATTTTAATAGATACACTACCGGATTTTGTGACGGTTAATGGTGTGAAATACAGGGTGCTGACCGATTTTCGTATCTGGATGGAATTTGACAGGATAATGCACCAAAAAGAAGTTAGCACCAAGGATAAAATTATGATGATTATGCGATTGTGTCTTGATAGTACAAACGGTAGAATTTTTACCGAAGATGTCATGGCAACTATGGATTCATTATGTAGATTTTATCTTTGCGGGAAGAAAAATAAGAGCAAAGATACGGAAAAAAAGGAACGGGCACTGGATTTTTCGGAGGACAGCGGACGGATATATTCTGCCTTTTTGACCCAGTACGGGATTGACCTTTTGTCAATCCCGTATATGCATTGGTATGTGTTTTGTGCGCTTTTGGAGGGTCTTGAAGATACAAGGGAAATAGTAAAAATAATGCGATACAGGCTTTGTGAGCCGGAGCGTGAAAATAACACAGAAAAAAAGAAGTATCTGAAAAGAATGAAGAATTTTTATGCTCTTTCAGATATCAGGAGTGATAAGGAGAAGGAAGAAGAAATTGCAAACATTCTTTTTAGTGCTTTTTAAGGAAGAAAGGAAGAGCATAAGTTGAATGAAAATGAGCTGAAAAAAATAGGTAAAGAGGTAGGCAGATACTTAGGTGAAGGTATTGCAGGGGGTCTTTCGGACAGTTCGAAGAATGCAACAAAGGCTTTTAACGGATTTTATGAAAGACTTAAGTATCAGCGAGACTTTGATTTAATTAGCGAAGCAGAATATTATGAAAGACTTGAACAATTAAGGGACAGATATTTTGCGAAAGGGACAGATAATTGGGTTAAATATACCAGACAGATTTATGCATATCAGGAAAAGATAATAAAGGCAGAGCAAAAAGAGATAGAAGGACTTTATGACCACATAAGTGATTATGCTACAGAAAAATTAGAAGGAATTTTGAAGAAGCAACAGAAACTGGCTGAAAACCTTAATAGCTTTGGTTCTTTATACAATGTTAATACCGTGTATTTGAACGGTGTTAAGGACCAGTATTATTCCCTTCACGATATGACATATGACATTGAAGCTCTGAAACGATACAACGAGGATATGACCAGTCTTAAGGACAGAGCAGACAGGTTGTCTATTCCGGAAGCAGTGAGCAAATATCTGTTTTCTAACATTAAGGAGATGGATACAGAAGATGCTCTGCAGTTTATGAGTGCATTAAAGTATGAAAATGATGACAGGTTTTCAGAATATGCAAATCAGGTTTATGAAAAGTATACCTTGTCTCAAAGCATATCATCCAGTCAGTATGAAGAAGAGTTCACAAACGAAGTTTCAAGCGCTTATGGGAAAATGAAAGATGCGCTTTTGTCAGCGGGTTATGAAATACCTGACGGATTCTATGTAAGTGGAAGTATTTCTGCACAGAAATTTGGCGAAGCATTTGTCAAAGAGCTTGATAATCAACTTGGCGTAATTCGAAGTATGATTGATGAGTTTAATCTGGGGCTAGATATTACACCACAGGTGAGTGGTGATATTTATAATACAACAAATACTTCATATAACATAAATTCAGCTGGTGCATCGGATACGGTTGAACAAATAAGACGATATGAAACGGTGAAAAGGCTTGCAGGAATCAGTTAGGAGGTGGTTTAGTGTTTAATATACGATTTTATAATGAAACAGGAAGTATAGATTTCGGTGGAGGAACCTCCGGCTCAAGGTGGAAGGTGACAGATGCTGATGGTCTTGCGTTTTGCGGACGAAATTTCACCTATGCAAAATATGTGGGGCAGGACGGACAAAAAACCACAAATGTAACAGTAAATGCAAGAATAATAACTTTAAGCGGAGATGTTTTTTGCGGTGATGACTTTGCCATGGAATTAAAATCTGCCTTAGCTGTGTTAGAGAATGAGGGAGTTATTGAAATAAAAACAGAATATGGTACGCGACGCATAGGAGCAAGATGTTCAGATTTTCGAGATAATGGACGAAAAGGTAAATATGTACTGTTTGTAGTTCAGTTTGTATGCGATGACCCGTATTTTGAGGATGCGGACAAAACAGAAGTTGCAGTATACAGAGAAGGTCCTTTAATGGATTCCAGCTTCACTTTCCCGGGAAGATTTTCAGAGCGAATATCCCGTAGGAACATTATATATGAAGGGACAAAAGAAGCTGAACCGGTGTTTTTTATAAACATTCATGAAAGAAAAGACGGGGATAATCAGCTTGTTATTAAAAACCACACAAGTGGTGAGAACCTGACCTTTAACTATGGGGGAGCAGTAGGAGATTTCATTACGGTGGATATAAAAAACCGCAAGATTTATAATCAGGACGGAGATAGCCTTTTAAAATATCTGGCAGATGACAGCTTTTTTGATGGATTACATCTTACCCCAGGGAATAATGATATAGAAGTGATAAATCGCAACACAAATACAGGAATGACTGTCACTTGCTGTTATGCAAACAGGTATTCAGAGGCGGTGTATATATGATTCTATATGTGTATGATTTTGAATTCAATCTCCTTTTAGCAGAAACGGGAATAATCAAGACAAGATGGGTAGTATATTATAATGATGTGGGGACTTTTGAAGCTCATATTCCAATAACTTCGGAACTCACACGAATTGTTAGTGAAAATCAATATCTCGTGGTAAAACAGCATGGATTATCTGCCATAATTGTCGGGAAGGAGCTTGGGGAAGAACTTATTCTATACGGAAGAACATGCAACTGGCTCCTATCTAAAAGAATTACGCCGGAAATGGCAATAAGTACTGTGTCTTCTGGTCAGAAAGCAGGGGAAATGGTGCGTGAGGCATTTTCAGACGTAAGTAATTTAGTTATCAGTAATGTACCTGAAGGTAATCAGGTAGAGTTTGAATGTATGGAAAATGAGACTCTCAATTCTGTACGCGATTGCTTGAAGCTTTCAAATCTTGGGCATGAACTTTGCTTCAATGAGAAAACAAAAAAGTGGGAATTTAGTGTTTTAGAGGGTACAGAAAAGGAACTTATACTTTCTGAAGCTCATAGAAATGCATTTGACACCAAAATCTCCTCGGATATTTTAGAATTAGCAACCTGCGGTGTTTATCATAAGAAAACAGAAGACGGATATACAAGTACAAAAATTACAGGAGATGCCGATAAAACCGGAATTTATAGGTGGGAAGCAAATCTTTTTGGAGAAACCGAAAAAGAAGCGCAGATAAGTCTGGAAAAGCTTGCCCCAAAGAGTAAAATTTCTGTGATTGTAAACGATATTTCATGGAAAAAAGACTATGCCCTTGGTGATACCGTAAGATTACAAATAATAAAGGGTGCATATAGAACAACAGAGAAAAAGCGTATAAACGGGGTAGAAATAGTTGCTTATCAGGGCGAATATACCGAACAACCAATATTCGAATAAACAAAAGGAAAGGGAGATTTAATATGGCATATAAATGTGGTTTTTTAGATAATGATATATATAGTGCACAGGATGTCAATGATATTTTTGCTCGTATTACTTCAGGTGGTGTGGTTTTTACCGATACAGGATATACATTCGGTGATTTAAATAGTGCACAGAGTAGTGTTGTCAGCAGTGGTGTAACCAAAGACGCCAATTCCTGCAAAGTCGTAAAAAGTGGAAGTACATACAAAATATCAAAAGGTGCCTGCTTTATGAATGACGGTTCAACAATTATTTTTGATGAAGATGGACAGGAAATAAAAATAACATCAGGCATTGTGAATTATGTTTACTTGGCGAGAAATTTGGCGGGGAATACCATAGACATTGTTGTTTCAAGTAAGGCAGGAGACGAGGATAGCATACCTCTTGCCGAAATCAGTCAAAGTGGAGAAATAACGGACAGAAGAAAATATGCAAAGGCTAAAGTGGATTTAGCAACAAGTGCTGAAGCAAGAAATTTTACTACCATATATCAGCAATGTGCGACAGGTACAAGTGAAACAATAATTTCTGACCTGGGAGATGGTGCATTTTCATATTTAATCGTATGGAGTGGAAGCGTGTCTGCAGGAAATACTTATCAAAACAGAGAAGCGTGCGGAAAAAATTTGATACCGCTTGTAGAGGGAACGGAGATAATGGTGCCACTGGGCAGATCTTCTGCAGATGAAACCGAACAACTATATATAAAAAAGGTGGGACAAACAATACATAGTTACATCAGGAGGGCAACTGCCGGAGCAAAATATACTTTAAATATGGGAGTAATATAAAAGGAAGTACAATATTATGAAGATGGAGATAATAGTTTCTTTAATCAGTGCTTTAGGTAGTGCCCTTGGTACATTTGCAGGTATCATGGTAAATTCAAGGCTTACAAATTTCAGAATAGAGCAACTTGAAAAAAAGGTGGATATGCATAATAAGGTGATAGACCGTGTTTATGAGCTTGAAAAGCGTGATGCAGTTTACAGGGAAGAAATGAAAGTTGCAAATCATAGAATAAGCGATTTGGAAGTATATCATAAATAGGAGGCCCAAATATGGAAAATTTACAGTTTTTAGGAGAACTTTATGTGCCTATAGTTATGGCAATTTGTCTTGCTGTCGGCTACATATTAAAACGCTGGACCGATGATGAAAAACATAGAATTATACCTACAGTGCTGGCAATTTTGGGTGCTGTTTGTGCTTGCATTAATGCAAGGAGCATTACCCTTGAGGTGATTGCTTCAGGTGCGATAACAGGCCTTGCATCAACAGGGGTACATCAGGCATTTAAGCAAATAATTGAAAAGAAAGATTAAAAAAAGGGCAGTATTGCCCTTTTTTTATTGTGCATTTACAAATAAAACTAATTGTGGTATAATAATACTAATATTGATTTGAAAGAAGGAATGAATGTGAAAAAGAAGAGTTTGAGTTTCCTATTGGTGTTTAGCATTTTGGCCAGCCTGTTTACAGTAATGCCGATTACAGTAAATGCCGAAACGACAGAAGGAATATATACATATTCCGTTGAAAACGGCGAGGCAATCATTACTTATTGTGACACTTCAGGCAAAAGTGCTATTGAAATTCCATCAATGCTTGGAGAGTATCCTGTAACAAAAATTGGGAGTAATGCTTTTTCTGTATGCCATGGATTGATAAGTGTTACCATACCTGACAGCGTAACAACTATTGGAGACCAGGCTTTTATTGCTTGTAGTGACTTAACCAGTGTTACTATAGGTGATGGTGTAAAGACTATTGGATATTCTGCATTTAAAAATTGTGACAATATAACTAACATTACTATTCCAAATGGAGTAGAAACAATTGGTAATCATGTATTTCAGGGCTGTACAAGCTTAACAAGAATCAGTTTACCTAACAGTATAACAGCTATTGGTGATGGTGCTTTTTCTGAGTGTGAAAGTTTAATTAGCGTAATAATTCCTGAAAATGTAATAAGCGTTGGGGACTATACTTTTAGTGGTTGTAAAAGTTTAACAAGTGTAAGTATCCCATATGGTGTAGAACGAATTGGAAAGCAAGCATTTTATATGTGCTCAAGTTTAACAAGCATAGCAATTCCGGGAAGTGTAATAATAATTGGAAAGAACGCTTTTGCAGCATGCGAAAATTTAGTTAGTGTAAGAATTGCAGATGGCGTAGAGCATATTGGTGATTTAGCATTTTACGAGTGTAGAAAACTTGACTATGTGACGCTAGGTAATGATGTGATATATATCGGTAATGAAGCATTTGCTAGCCGCGACCAATATGGTCAATACACTGATCATATTTCTTATGTATTTTATAACGGAACGGAAGAAGAATGGAATAGCGTTTATGTTGGTTCAAACAATACCTCACTTTTGAATGGTCAAGTATACTTTATAGAAAAATCTGATGCAACAGTTTTGACTGTTGAAAGTAAAGCTGTATGGATTAAAGAAGATGATGAGATAGTGATTCCTATAAATATTTCAAACAATACAGGAATTACAGGGTTGCAGGTAAATTGCGAATATCCTAGTGATATGCTCGTTTTATCAGAAGTTGAAAAGGGAAATGCTCTTGGTGAAATGGAATTTACTGTTACCACAAATCTTGGAAAAAGCCCTATAGTATTACTTTGGGACAGTATGGAAGAAGATAATTCAAACGGAGAAATCGCATTACTAAAATTTGCTTTAGCAGAAGGAATAACAGAAGGTGAGTATCCGATAACATTAGATGTTGAAATTGCCTGTAAACAGGGATTGGTTAATGTTCCTGTCATAGTAGAAGACGGAAAAATAGATGTGAGAGGATACTTGCTTGGTGATGCCAATGATGATGGCGAAATAAACATAAAGGATGTTATTGCAATAAGACATTTTATTGTGGATGGAGATACTGAGCAGATAGTTAGAAAAGGTGCAGATACCGACAAAGATGGTGAAATAACTGTAAAGGATGTTATTGTATTAAGACAATTTATCGCAGGCGGATATGGAATCGAACTAGAATATTAGTAAAAAAACGCAAGATTATATCTTGCGTTTTTTATTTTATATATAACTGCCTGTTGAGAAAAGATAAATAAATGATTCTTTAACCGTCTTCTTTGTTATTTTCTCAAGAGCATATTTATAAAGCTCAAGCTGGCGGTCATATTTTTCATGAATTTCTGCGACATCACTATACTTGTCGGTTTTATAGTCCACTAAAACAAGCTCTCCGTTTTCTTCAAAGAAGCAGTCAATTACACCCTGAAGCAGAATTTTCTCGTTTGTATTCTTGATTTCAGGATAAGCAAGAGAAATATCAATTTCAACTTCAAAAGGCTGTTCGCGGAACACCTTTTTGCTCTGAGTGATTCGCTTACCAAGGGGTGATGTATAAAAGTTTACTATCTTGTCAGGATTAACGACTTTTGCTTCTTTTTCCAAAATAACATTTTTGGAAACAAGCTCATCTATCATCATATTAACCTTATCAAAGCTAAAATCCTCACAAGGCACGATATGTTGCATCAGCTTATGAAGTGTTGTGCCATAGGATGCACCATCCTGTGTCTTTTCACAGAGAAATGCAGGTTTTGGTATAACTACGGTTTCTCTTTGTGATTTAAGCTCGGATACCGAAACTTTGGTAGGAAGAGTAGAAACATTCTTATATGGATAGGTGTAGCTTAAAATTTTCACAGGGTCAAAGTCAGACATTTCACCAGATGGTTTTTCAGCATCTTCAAAATACGAGTTGCCTATCTGGGTGTGATTTATAGCAGTAAACTTCCAGTTGCCAGAAGCCATTGCAACAGGTGCAACCCAATCCACAAATCCAGAGGCTGAAAGGACCTCATTGGCTGTGAAAATTGCGGTGTCATCTGAGATCATACTCTTCCAAGCATCTATCTGTTTTTCAAGCCCGCTTCTGCCTGATTTGTCAGTCTTGCCCGATGCCGTTGCCACGAAATAAAGCTTTTCTTTTGCTCTTGTTGTTGCAACATAAAGTTTTCTTATTTCCTCTGAAACCTGCTCAGCATTTGCCACATCTTTAAATACCGCTCTTTGCATAGTTTCAGCACGGAAGCCTATATCCGAATCCACAAATTCAGGAGCAAGACCAAGGTCTTTATGAAGAAGAACACGGCTATCACCTGAAGACTTGTTGAATCGTTTTCCGCCACCTGTTATGAAAACAACAGGGAATTCAAGACCTTTACTTTTATGTATAGTCATGATACGGACTACATTGTGAGCTTCACCTGCAAGCTTTGCAGAAGAAAGGTCGGTATCCTTTTCTTCAACATGCTCCATATACCGAACAAAATTGAAAAGCCCCTCAAATCCGCCAGATTCGTATTGTTTTGCTCGTTCAAATAATAGGCGCAGGTTTGCCTGTGCCTCTTCACCATCAGGAATAGCACCTAAATATGCGTAAAAATCGCTTTCCTCATATAACTGCCACAGCAGTTTATCTGAGGACATATAACGGGAATATTCACGCCAACGGTTCAATTTTGAAATAAAAGCAAGAGCTTTCTTGCTTATAGCATTTTCATCATCAGACAAATTCTGGCTATTGGCAATCTCTTTTACCGCACCGAAGAAGTTCCCTTTTTTAAAGGTGCGGATTGTTGCAAGCTCGTCATCTGAAAAGTTGCCGATAGGTGAGCGCATAACGGCAAGCAGCGGAATATCAGAATATGGATTGCAAAGGGTTTTTAAAAGTGCAAGCATGGTAACAACCTCGTTGCGCTCAAAATAGCCGCTGCTTTCTGCAAAGCAATCAATCCCGGCATTCTGAAGCTCTGCAATATAGCTGTCTGCTGAATACTTAAACGAAGACATCAAAATCACAATGTCCCGGTTTTGAATGTCGCGGTATCCCTTGCCGTCAAAAATCTTAAAATGTTGAGCTTTCAGTTTATTAATCTGGTCAGCAACAAGGCGTGCTTCAAGGGCAGGATTGGTAACATCCTCATCCTCCTCGGCTTCGTAATCAGAGTCAGGTGCTTCAATTATAAAGCACTGGGAGGTATAGGACGGATTAACATTTTCATACCCTTCATTTCCCGGATAAAGACGCTGAGTTTCGTCATAATTGAGCTCACCTGCATCTTCACTCATAATAGCCTCAAAAATATCATTGACGCTGTCCAAAACCTCGTGTCTGCTACGGAAGTTTTTGGAAAGGACTATTTTTCTGTCACGGGCATCCTCCACCATTTCGTATGTATCGCTTTTTGCCTTGAAAATAGTAGGGTCACTATTACGGAATCGATAGATGCTCTGCTTCATATCACCCACCATAAACAAGTTATTTCCCCTTGTTACATGGCGGAAAATTTCTTCCTGCAAAAGGCTGGTGTCCTGATATTCGTCCATTAGAATTTCGTCGTATTTTTCCTGAACAAGATGTGCAATATCAGGGTTTTCCGATAATAGCTTTGCAGTAAGCTGTTCCGCATCATGGAATTCCAGAATGTTTTTTTCAAGCTTCTTTTTGGTAAATAAGTCATCATATTTTTCCACAAGCCCTGCAAGTGCAAAAGCCGTAGGATATAGGAAATCACGCATTTTTGCTTCGGCATCCTTTGGGTCAAAAAGCACAAAATCTTTCACATTGGAAATTGCAGACTTGACCCTTTCACGAAGGGTTTTTAATATGCCTTTTTCTTCATCAGTTTTACTGTCAAGTCGTGCAAGAGAAGAAAAAGCAAAATCGCTTAAAAGAAGTGATAGCCTTTTAAAATCGGCATTTTGTGCTTCTTTTAAAAGAAGATAATCATAATAAAATGCCTTGTAATATGCTTTCCACTCATCATAAATCGGTACATTTTTTTCAGGCGGATTATTTGCAATAAATCCGTCAATGTCGTGGGTTTCGCACATCATAGAAAGACCTTTTTTTGCAAAAAGAAATGCATCGCAGAGGTCTTTTTTGCAAGCTGTAAAACCCTTTTTAAACCAAAGGGTTTCAAAAATCCCATTCGGGCATTTAAGCTCGTCTACTTTAGAATAAAGCCAGTCTATAGGATATGGAATGGCACGAGTAAAGTTATAAATGTGGCGCACCAAATCAGAAAGCCCAGCATCACTTCTTGATGTTGCATATACCGATAAAAGATTCAGAAAATCCTTATCGTTTTCTTCATAAAGGGAAGAGAACAGCTCATCTATTGCCTCTTCCGAAAGAATTTCGGCCTGAGATGTATCGGAAATTGCAAAATCAGGCTCAATCCCAAGAACATTAAAATGTTCACGGATTAATTTCAGGCAAAATGAGTCAATGGTTGTAATCTGGCTTATACCCAGAAGTAACTGCTGGCGTTTAATAAGCTTAACCTTTTTTGCATCGCCGTCATTGAGTGCATTTTCAAGCTCACTTGCTAAAGCAGCCGCAATTCTATCCGACATTTCCCGTGCCGCTGCATTTGTAAAAGTAACAATCAAAAGCTTGTCAATGTCTATGCCGCTATTGTCATCCTTCGGCAGAATTTTTTGTATTACTCGCTCAACTAAAACGGCAGTTTTTCCTGAGCCTGCAGCAGCAGAAAGGAGCAAATTACAGCTTTCGCCGTTAGTTCTGTATTTAGTTTTTATGGCGTCAAGCTGGTCGGGAGTCCAGTTTCGTTTACTCATTTTCCAAAAGCTCCTTTTTTATAAATTCAAGTGCCGCATTGTCCTTTGTAATCAGTTTTCTGTGCTTTCCAGTGCTGTCAAACATGCAAACCTCGGCATAGTCACAGTAGGAACAAGGTGATGCCTGTCCGTTTTTGTAAGGTGAAATGCTTATATCACCGCTTTTAATTGAATTGTGGGTATCAATGACAGATTTTTCCATAAACCTGCAAAGGACATCAAAGGTTTCCCTTGTGGTAACCTGTGATGTTGAAGAAAGAGTTCCGTCTTTTTTGAAGGATATATTCAGGTACTCACTTTCAACACCGCCTGATAAGGTTTCGTCCATATCGGTAAGCTGGCTTTCCTCATCATCCAAAACAAGAACGCCATCCAGCTTGTTTTTACTTTTTATCATCTTCTGGGCAAGAGATAGGTCGCTACTATCAACTTTCACCATATCATCGTTTATCTTGTTATACATAATGGCTGAAATTCTTGGTGAAAGCTCAGGGTTTGCAGCATCAATTCTGCCTTGTTCATACATCTTCTGTGCCGCTATTGCATATAGAACAAGCTGCATATCAAGCTTGTTTACAATGGATGCAATGCTGAATTTCTTGTGCCCTGTTTTGTAGTCAACAATACGGATGTCTGCACGCTTTTCAGCAAGCTTTTCCATCACATCAATTCTGTCGATAGTACCAAAAAGGGTGACGGTTTCATTTTTCCAGTCAATATTAACTTCAAAATCCTTTTCATAGCAAACCGCGGTGTATCCGCCCAGGGAAAGACTTTTTCTAATGGTATCAACAGATTTTTTTAATGTCCTTTCGCACCTAAAAAGCAGATATTCAATCTGATTCTGGTCGGAATGGACATGCTTTAAAATCTTCTCACGCATAGTAGCCATAATAGATGAAATAAGCTGGTTTGCAGTTTCTTCTGTAAGGCTTGTCCAGTTTTTATGTATTTCGGAAATGGTAGTGGCACCATTTTCAACTTCGCGACAGAACTCACAAATTGCCGCATGGGCAAGACTTCCAAGGTGTGATTTTTCCACACGCTTAACTTCCTGCGGCATAGCTTTTAAGCCCTTTTCAAGATAATATGAGAAAGGGCATTTATTGTACTTTTCAAGAGTAGTTATGCTGTATTTTTTGCCTTTTCCGAAAAGTGCCTCCGCTTTCAGCTTTGAAAGTCTTGGTGTTATCCTGCGATATTCTGCCGCAGTTTTCAAAATCTCCAGCTTGTCCTTGTATTCAGGATTTTGTGAATACCAATCAAACACAGCTTTCCAAAGCCCGTAAGGGTCTTTTTTATAGTACTGTGAAATCTTTGAGAGCATATAGTAAAAACCGCGCTTTGATGAAGAAAGAAGCTCTTCATCCTGAGTTTTTGAAATCACATTGTCATAAGTTTTGATGTCAGGGAACATCTTTAAAAGGGTAGAAACAAATCTTGCAGGAGATAGGGCGTTTCCCTCACTGTTTGCAATAGGATAGCTTACATAAAGCTTTTCCTTTGCCGATGCTACCATTCTGAATAATTTTAAGTTTGAAAGTGCCAATCGGCCTAAATCATCAGGTGCAAGCTCTTTTTCCTTTTTAGAAAGCTCTTCATTTATCTGCATACGGTCAAAATCAGAAAGGATGGCAGATTGGGAAGGCTCTTCAGGTACACGGCCATAAAGCGTACCGATAATGAAAAGTGCTTTTACTTTCTTTGGCGCGTTTCTGCCAAGAGTTCCAATGGACACCTGGTCAATTCCTGATGGAATTATGGAAAGACTGCAGGAAGAAAGTCCGTTTTCTATGTAGCGGAAGAAGTTTTCACGGCTTATCACATCATCCCCTGATGATGTTACAGCCTGATCAAGAACTTCCAAAAGTGTATTCCACACCTGCTTAAATTGTTCTGATTCGTCACGAAGACCTTTTTCATCAAACCTTTTGCATTCCAAAAGTATTCCCTCGTAAAGATTTATATTGCAAAGGAAGTTATAGCATGCCTCGGCAATTGCGCGGACTGTTCTGCCTTTGTTTTCAAGAAAATTCTCAAAAGGCAGAATAATTTGCTGCCTTAAGCTATTAAGCTTTTCAAGGTTATAGTCGCGGATAGAGTAATTCTCAATAACATCGTCAAAAATAGTTTCGCCCGTTTGGGTCCAAGGATTGAACCAGGCTTTCTTACCCCGTATGCCGTTTGCCAGAACATAGTTTTCAAGCATATCAACATCTTCGGGATTGATAGGTGCAAGCTCGTTTTCATTCTTTATAAAAACATAACCTGTTCGAAGATAATCAAAGACTGCAGAATAGGACCAGTTCGAGTCAATTATCTTAAAAAGAGAAAGCAAGGTTCTTGCAATAGGATGCATGGTTATGGCAATTTTTTCATCACAAAAGAAAGGAATATCACTTTCCTTAAAAACTGCACTCAAAATGTGAATATATGATGACATATCTCCCACAATAACACCGATGTCACGATAGCGAAGCCCATGGTCGCGGACAAGCCCGATAATTTTTGCGGCGGTATGCTCCACTTCGGAATATAGGTCACGAGCTGTAAAAATAGAAATGTTTTCACACTTTCCCTGAAATGTTTTGCCTGTGTCCCAGTTTAAAATAAGATGGTCAATGTCAGGGGTTTTGCTGTCTTCAGTCTTAGAAAGTGCCTTTGTAATAAGTTGTGCACCTTCATGAAGAGCTATTTTAGAGAGTCTGCTTTTTGTCTTTAAAACAGGTGCAAAAACACCGTCAGGGTCATCATTTTCCATAGTTAATGTTGTGAAAACACCACGGGATTTTACGATTAAAGCACGGATTATGTCATAATGCTGTGGCATAAAATCGTTGTATTCGTCAAAGAAGAAAAATGTGTTATTAAAGGTGTCAGAGTTCATTATATACTCTGCAAAAAGTCTTGGTGTATCATCGGAATCGGTAAAGTTCTCGCCAAAAAAATCGTTATAGCTTTTAAAAATCTCACCAACGGAAGAGAGCTTCTTTTGAGAAATAGGATTCTCTAAAGCAATGTCGTCCAAATCGTCAGGGGTTATATTGTATCTTTTAAATTCGCTGAAAAGCTCGGAAAGTTTAGAGGCAAGACCTTGTTTCTTTCCGCTTGCAAAAAATGTGTTTTCTTCGCTGATTCCGGAAATAGCTTTTGTAATAAGCATCATTTTCCCTGATGGTAAAAGACTGTTTTCCATATTAATATATCGGCTTATAAGGCGTGAAAAGGTAAGCACTTCTATACGGTTAAGCCCAAGACCGCCAAACTTTTCTGTAAGAGTTTTTTCGGCGGTATAGGAAAATTGTTCAGGCACAATAAGAATCGCGTTGGAATCAGGATTGTTTTTCAGATTCTCGCGGATAAGTCCGTACAGATACTGGCTTTTTCCTGAGCCTGTACCACCTGTGATAATATCAAGTAGCATAAAATGTCACCTCTTTTTTGACACAAAATCTTCATTATATATATTGTATCATAATCTGTGTCCAAAAAAAAGTACTATGCCAAAAAAATATTTCCGCCGATGGAAGAAAGCTTTCCGCACAGGTCCTCATAGCCTCTTTCTATATGCTCAGCCCCTGAAATTTCAGTTTCACCGGTTGCGGCAAGGCCGGCAAGTGCCAGGGATGCACCGCCGCGAAGGTCAAAGGCGGTAACCTTTGCACCGGTCAGGAGCCGTTCGCCTTCAATTACCGAACTTCTGCCGTCAATACGGATATTAGCACCCATGCGGTTAAGCTCTCCTATATGCAAAAATCTGTTTTCAAAAACAGTTTCAACTATTATGCCCGTGCCTTTTGTTTCGCACAAAAGTGCGGAAAACTGAGCCTGCATATCGGTAGGGAATCCCGGAAAAGGCAGGGTTTTAATGTCAGATGCTAATAGTGGTGATGTTGCATCTATTGAAATGGCGTTTTCCTTTTCGCAAATAACAGCACCCATTTCCGCAAGCTTTGCGGTTACAGGCTTTAAATGGAGCGGATTTATACCGGAAATTGTACCCTTTCCGCCGGTTATGGCAAAGGCACTCATAAAAGTTCCCGCTTCAATCCGGTCGGAAATTATGGTATATTCTGTGGGAGTAAGGTGGTTAACGCCTGTTATTATAACGGTATCACTGCCCATCCCCGAAATTTTTGCACCTTGCTTGTTTAAAAATTCTGCAAGGTCAACTATTTCAGGTTCAGCTGCAGCATTTTCAATTATAGTTTCCCCATCAGCAAGTACCGCCGCCATAATAAGATTTTCAGTAGCACCAACGCTCGGGAAATCAAGATAAATCCGTGCACCGTGAAGCTTACTGCAGGAAAGGTCTACAAAACCATGACCGTTTTCAATTTCCGCACCCATAGCCGCAAAACCTTTCAGGTGCAGGTCAATAGGCCTTGAACCTATCGGGCAGCCGCCCGGCATGGAAATTCTTGCCCTGCCCATACGGGAAAGTAGGGGTGCTGCAAGAAAAAATGAGCCGCGGAACTTGCCTGCATAATCTATGTTAGCGTAGAAATTATTGCAGTTTGTAAAATCAATTTTTGCAGAGTTATTTGAAAAACTGCATTTAGCACCAAGATTTTCTAAAATAGATAACATATAATTTATGTCTGTGAGATTGGGTATATTATATAATGTAGAAACTCCGACGGTAAGTATTGTGGATGCCAAAATCGGAAGGGCTGCATTTTTTGAACCTGAGCAGGAAATATTTCCCATTAGAGGTTCTGACTTTCTGACAATGATTTTAGACATATAATTCTCCTTCCATAAAAAAATAATCTTTCATTAGTATAGACAAGTTACAGGATTTTAAAATAAAAAAAATAAATTAACAAAAAATGCTTGACAACACCCCGGGGGTATGTTACAATATGTTAGCTGAGAGGTATCTTCTTTTTTTTTGCGTGTAAAAAATACGAAGGAAAAAGACTTACCTATAATATTAATTAAGACAGACGGAGGTGTAGTCATGAGAGTAAAGATTACATTGGCTTGTACAGAATGCAAGCAGAGAAACTACAATACAATGAAGAATAAGAAGAACGACCCTGACAGATTGGAAATGAACAAGTATTGTAAGTTCTGCAGAAAGCACACACTTCATAAGGAAACAAAATAAGATTTAAGGAGAAAAAGTTATGGCTGAAAATAAGAACACTGCTAAAAAAAGCAAGGCTATGAAGTTCTTCAGAGAAACAAAGTCAGAAATCAAAAAGGTTTCCTGGCCTTCAAAGACACAGCTTATTCACAACACAGCAGTTATCCTGGCTTTTGTTGTCATAATGACAATTATTCTTTCTGTATTTGATATAGCTTTTGAAAAGCTACTTTCACTTTTAATTGGTTAAGAATAATTATTTCTAAAAGAGGAGATTGTTATGGCAGGAGAGGCAAAGTGGTATGTGGCACACACATACTCCGGTTATGAAAATAAGGTAAAAGCGAATATCGAGAAATCGGTTGAAAATCGTGGCATCAGCGACCTCATCCAAGCCGTTGAAGTTCCTATGGAAGATGTTATTGAGGAAAAGAACGGTGAACAGAAAATCGTAAAGCGTAAGATTTTCCCTGGTTATGTGGTTGTAAAGATGATCATGAACGAGGACACATGGTATGTTGTCCGTAATACTCGAGGCGTTACCGGATTTGTCGGCCCCGGATCAAAACCTGTACCTCTTTCTGACGAAGAAGTCGAAAGAATGGGAGTTGAACAGGTGCGTATGGCTGACATAGGCTTTGAAGTTGGCGATAGCGTAAATGTTAAGTCCGGTCCGCTTGAAGGATTCTCCGGTAAGATTGAGAATATTGATAAAGAAACCCGTAAAATTACGGTCAAGGTTTCAATGTTTGGTCGTGAAACACCAATTGAGGTTGAACACAGCCAGATTGAAAAGCTTGTTGATTAAGTTTTTAAAGCATTACGCTTTAGAATATCCCTCTGGTATACAGTGGGAGGGCGAAAAGCCCGATATTTACCACATTAGGGACATTTGTTCCCAAGAATTAGGAGGTGGCCAAAAATGGCACAAAAAATTGAAGGTTACATTAAACTACAAATTCCTGCTGGTAAGGCATCACCTGCACCACCAGTTGGTCCAGCTCTTGGTCAGCACGGTGTAAACATTATGCAGTTTACTAAGGAATTTAACGAAAAGACAGCTAAGGATGCAGGTCTGATTATCCCTGTAGTTATTACAGTATATGCAGACCGTTCATTCAC
This sequence comes from Clostridia bacterium, assembly GCA_045593305.1. GTDB lineage: Bacteria > Bacillota > Clostridia > UBA1381 > UBA1381 > UBA1738. Next base: position 22,654 of record JAZNWI010000287.1, read on the forward strand.
ATTTGTCACAAAGACTCCGCCGGCTGCAGTTCTTTTAAAGAAGGCTTGCAAGATCGACAAGGCATCAGGCGTTCCTAACAAGAACAAGGTTGCAACAGTTTCAAAGGCTGACATTCAGGCAATCGCTGAACAGAAAATGCCTGACCTAAACGCAGCTTCACTTGAGGCAGCAATGAGCATGATCGCCGGTACTGCAAGAAGTATGGGTATCGTAGTCGGAGATTAATTACTAATTAGCAATTAACGAAGTGGGAGAGGAGAAAATCCTTGTTTGACCACATAAGGAGGATAATAATATGTTTAGAGGAAAGAAATATCAAGAAAGCGCAAAGCTTGTTGACAAGTCAAAGCTATATGATGTTGACGAAGCTTTGGATCTTGCTACAAAGACTGCAAAGGCTAAGTTTGACGAAACTGTTGAACTTCACGCAAAACTAGGCGTTGACTCAAGACACGCAGATCAGCAGGTTAGAGGTGCAATCGTACTTCCACACGGTACTGGTAAAACTGCAAAGGTTTTGGTTTTCGCAAAAGGTCCTAAGGCTGACGAAGCTCTAGCAGCTGGTGCTGACTATGTTGGCGAAATGGATCTTTGCACAAAGATTCAGAATGAAAACTGGTTTGATTTTGATGTTGTTGTTGCAACACCAGATATGATGGGCGTTGTTGGTCGTCTAGGTAAGGTTCTTGGTCCTAAGGGACTTATGCCATCACCAAAGGCAGGCACAGTAACAATGGATGTTACAAAGGCTGTTAACGATTTCAAGTCAGTTAAGATTGAATACAGAGTTGACAAGAACAACATCATTCACTGCCCAATCGGTAAGGCATCATTCGGTAAGGAAAAGCTTGCTGATAATTTTGAAGCACTTATGGGTGCTATCATCAAGGCTAAGCCATCAGCTGCAAAGGGTCAGTACCTAAGATCAGTTGTTGTTTCAACAACAATGGGCCCTGGCATTAAGCTTAACCCTTCAAAGCTTGGTTAATTAACCGAAAATTAGAATTTCCGCTAAAATATATGCGGAAATTCTAAAAAACATTGACAATATTTGTTTTCTATGCTATATTTATATAGTTGGAAATAAATCCGTAGACAGCAGGCACAAAGGTAAGACCTGCCGAGGGTAAAATTAGTTTGATAACTAACGGCTCTTTTCGTCTACGAAAAAGAGCCTTTCTTTTTGAAAGGCATAAAATCTTATAGGAGGTGACATTATGCCAAACGCAAAAGTTTTAGAATCAAAGAAGGCACAGGTTGCAGAAATTACAGAAGTACTAAAGAATGCTGCAACAGGCGTGCTAGTTGACTACCGCGGACTTACTGTTGATGAAGATACAAAGCTTAGAAATCAGCTAAGAGAAGCAGGCGTTAACTATTTTGTAGTAAAAAACACATTGCTTCGTTTAGCAGCAAACCAGGTTGGTCTTGAAGAGCTTGACAGCATGCTTCATGGTCCGACAGCTTTGGCAGTATCAGAGGATCCGGTTGCTCCTGCAAAAATCCTTTTCGATTACGCAAAGCAGAATGACAAGATGGAAATCAAGACAGGTTTCATGGACGGTAAAGTAATGTCTATGGACGAGCTTACAACTCTTGCAAAGACTCCTTCAAAGGAAACTCTTATTGCAAAGATTATGGGCAGCTTGAATGCTCCTGCTTCAAACCTTGTAAGATTGCTTAACACAATCGTTGAAGGCGGAGAAGAAATTGCTGACCTAATTGCAAAGAAAGCCGGCGAAGCAAAAGAAGAAGCACCAGTAGCTGAAGAAGCACCGGTTGCAGAAGCTCCAGCAGAAGCTGAAGCACCAGCTGTTGAAGAAACAGCAGAACCTGTAGCAGAAGCTGCAGAAGAAACACCAGCAGAAGAACCTGCTGAAGAAACAAAAGAAACTGCAGAAGATGCAGAATAATTAAAAACTAATAAAAATTAGGAGGAAATTAAAATGGCAGACATTCAGAAGATTTTAGATGATATCAAAGAATTAAAATTATTGGAAGTAGCAGAACTTGTAAAGCTTATGGAAGAAGAGTTCGGTGTATCAGCAGCAGCTCCTGTAATGGTAGCAGCAGCAGCTGAAGGCGGCGCAGCAGCAGGTGCTGAGCAGTCAGAATTTGAAGTAGTTCTTGCAGATGCAGGTGCTTCAAAGCTTAATGTAATCAAGGTTGTAAGAGAACTTACAGGTCTTGGTCTTAAGGAAGCAAAGGAACTTGTTGACGGTGCTCCTAAGACAATCAAAGAAGGCGCTTCTAAGGAAGATGCTGAAGCAATCAAGGCTAAGCTTGAAGAAGCTGGCGCAAAGGTTGAGCTTAAATAATTATGCTTATAAACCTGTCTGACATAATAAAAGACGAAACAGGTAAGCTTGAGATTTCCGAGAGCTTTGAAATGCCGACAACTGACTTTCTGGGTGAAGAGTTTACATTTAGTGAGCCGTGCACCCTGGAAGGCGTAATACTTAATAACACAAAATCCTTGGAGCTGAAAGCTAAAGTTAAGGGGAAGATGGGTGTGCACTGTGCGCGCTGCGGAAAGCCACTAATTGTAGATTTAGAGTTCCCGGTTGAAGAAATTCTGGTTCGTGAGGATGCGGATTTCCCGGAGGATGAGGATGTTATCATGTATTCAGGCAATTCAGTTGAGCTTATGGAAGCAATCGTAAACGGATTTTTGCTGAATGTTCCAGGAAAATTCTTGTGCGATGAGGATTGTAAGGGATTATGCTCTGTTTGTGGTGCAAACCTAAATGATGGTGAATGTGGCTGCAACAGAGAGTATATTGACCCACGCCTTGAAAAGCTTGCCGAGATAATGAAGAATATGTCTGATACTGAATAGGAGGTGCGATTAAGATGGCAG
>JAZNWI010000288.1:0-9256 GCA_045593305.1 Clostridia bacterium
GCTCCGCCTGCAATAAATCTTGTAACACCTGCATTTATCTTATTTAAAATCTCTTCTCGCAAAAGACTTTTCATAAGCTGTGCTTCTTTTTTTTCTAAAATGCGATGTCCTGAAAAGAAACAGGAATTATATTTTGTCATATTGTTTCCTCAATCAAGTCGTCCATGGTATAAAAGCCAACAGGTTTCCCATTCATGAACTTTGCTGCTGCTATTGCTCCAACGGCAAACACCTCTTTTGATGTTGCCTGATGCTTAAGCTCTATTGTTTCATCCTGTCCGGCAAAGATAACCTGATGTTCACCAACAATACTGCCACCACGAATTGAATGGATACCAATTTCCTTCGCATCACGCTTTTTACGAACACTATGGCGGTCATACACATATTCAGGTGCTGTTGATAATGTATCGGAAATTGCATCTGCGATGGCAAGTGCAGTTCCTGACGGCGCATCAATTTTCTGGTTATGGTGCTTTTCGATTATTTCAATGTCAAAGTTACCCTCAAGTATTGCTGTCGCCTTTTTTGCAAGGCTGATTATAAGATTAATTCCAAGGCTCATATTTGCAGAGAAGAACATAGGAATTTCCTTACTTACTTCTACCAAAGACGCTCTTTGCTCATCTGTCAGGCCCGTTGTGGCAATAATAACAGGAAGCTTCTTCTCCTTAGCATATTCTAAAAGTCCTGAAAGCACAGACGGATGCGAAAAGTCAACAACAACATCAGCTATAACATCAATATCAGCAAAATTCTTAAAAACAGGATAATCATTTTCGCCAAAATCGCTGATATCAACTCCAGCTACGATTTTGCAGTCCTTATCTTCGTTTGCAAGACGGGTTATAACTCTTCCCATCTTTCCGTTTGCACCGCTTAAAATTATATTTGTCATTGGTTTTGACCTCTTACAGTTTTTTTACACCGTATTCCTTTAAAGAATTTTTCAAAATTTCAAGATTTTTCTCTTCCATATCGCAAAGTGGAAGCTTTAATCCCCCAACATCATATCCTAAAACATTCATTGCAGTCTTAACCGGAATTGGATTAACTTCAATAAACAGATTGTTTATAACATCAAGCATCTCAAGCTGAAGCTTTAACGCTTCGTCAGTTTTTCCGTCAAGATAATATTGGCAGATATTATGTGTTTCTTCCGGCAAAATGTTCGCTACAACTGAGATAACACCCTTGCCGCCGATTGACATTACAGGAACAATCATATCGTCATTTCCTGAATACATATATAGTTCAGGAACTTCGTGTCTTATTTTCATAGCGTATCCTATATCGCCTGATGCTTCCTTGATTGCAACAATGTTTTCAGTTTTTGCAAGCTCTTTTAATGCACCAATTGAAATGTTTACGCCTGTTCTTGATGGAACATTATATAGAATCACAGGAATCTTGATTGAGTTTGCAATAGCATTATAATGCGCTACAAGACCTTTTTGTGTACACTTGTTGTAATATGGAGTTACACACAAAACACCGTCACAGCCAAGCCTTTCAGCTTCTACTGAGAAATCAATAGCATGCTTTGTATCGTTACTTCCTGTACCGCCAATGATGCAAATTCTGCCTGCTGCATACTGGACGCACTTACCGATAACTTCAAGATGGTCAGGGTCAGAAAGTGTTGACGCTTCACCTGTTGTTCCACATACAATAATAGCATCTGTTTTGTTTGCAACATGCATTTCTACTAGCTCTTTTAGTTTTTCATAGTTAGGTGTTCCGTCCGGATTAAACGGTGTAATCAGCGCAACACCTGAACCGGTAAATGGTAATTTCTTCATTTTAGTCACCCTTCCCCGATTAGTCTAGATATCCTTTTTTAGCAAGAAGCTCGGCTAAAAGCACACCGCCACCTGCTGCACCTCTTAGGGTATTGTGTGATAAGCACACAAACTTATAATCATACTGCTTATCAGGGCGAAGTCTTCCAACAGATACTGCCATACCGTTTTCAAGCATTCTGTCAAGCTTTGCCTGAGGTCTGTTGTCCTCTTCAAAATAGTGAATGAACTGCTTTGGAGCAAGTGGAAGCTCTAAATCCTGTGGTTCGCCCTTAAAGTTCTTCCAGTCTTCCTTAATCTGCTCGATTGAAGGTGTATCTTCAAAGCTTACAAATACTGCAGCTGTGTGTCCGTTTGTAACAGGAACTCGAAGACACTGGGTTGTGATTGATGGCACCTCTGCATCAACGATTTCGTCTCCTTCAATCTTACCCCAAACCTTAAGTGGTTCAACTTCTGATTTTTCTTCTTCACCACCGATGAATGGGATAAGGTTATCTATCATTTCAGGCCATGTTTCAAAAGTTTTTCCCGCTCCTGAAATAGCCTGATATGTTGTTGCCAAAACCTTAGTAATACCGTACTTCATAAGTGGGTGAAGTGCCGGAACTGAGCTCTGGATTGAGCAGTTTGATTTAACCGCAATAAAGCCTCTCTTTGTTCCAAGACGCTTTCTCTGGCTATCGATAATTTCAAGATGTTCAGGGTTAACCTCCGGAATAATCATTGGAACATCGTTTGTATGACGGTGTGCTGAGTTGTTTGATACAACAGGGCACTCAAGGCGCGCATACTTTTCTTCTAAAGCTCTGATTTCATCTTTTTTCATGTTTACTGCGCAGAAGATAAAGTCAACGCTTGCTGCAATTTTTTCAGCGTCAGCTTCTGCATCCATAACAATCATGTCTGCCACTTTTGCAGGCATTTCTGAGTCCATTGCCCATCTTTCGCCGACAGCTTCCTTATATGTCTTACCTGCGCTTCTTCCTGATGCGGCTAAAACTGCGATATTAAACCAAGGATGCTCCTTTAATAGTTCTATAAATCTCTGGCCAACCATACCTGTTGCGCCAATAATACCAACATTATAACTTGTTTTCATAATTATTTTCTCCCATCTTTCTATCTATAATTATATTATCATTTGGCATTTGTTATGTCAATAGATTACACATCGTTGCGGATAACATCTTCATAGGTTTCACGCTTAACTGCAACATAGTCCTCACCGCCTGACAGCATTACAACCGGTGGCTTTGGAATTCTGTTATAATTCGATGCCATTGAGTAGTTGTAAGCACCTGTTGTTAAAACCGCAATAATATCACCCTTTTGAGGTTTTGCGATATTAACGCCTTCCTGAATAATGTCACCACTTTCACAGCATTTTCCAACTACTGAGCAAATGTAGTCAGGGTGCTTTCCGGCACGGCTTGCATTTAGTACTGTATATTCTGCATCATATAGCGCAAATCTTGGGTTATCCCCCATTCCGCCGTCAATTGCAAGATAGTTTTTAAAGCTTGTTATTTGCTTAATAACTCCTGCAGTGTATAGTGTCATACCTGCATCTGCTACAATGCTTCTTCCAGGCTCCATTAAGATTATTGGCTTTGTAAGACCTGTTTCATTGCATTTAGCCTCAAGCGCAACCGCAACATCGCGGATGCTCTTTTCGATATCAAGCTCCGGATGAGATTTTACATATCTTACGCCAAATCCACCGCCAAGGTTTAAAATCTGTGGCTCGTAATCATACTTTTCCTTGATTTCCACTGCGAAGTCAATCATAATATCAACAGCGTCCTCAAAAACATCTGCTACGAACACCTGTGAACCAACATGGCAATGATAACCGCAAAGTTCAAGCCATTCACAGCGAAGAGCTGCATAAGTAAATTCGTGTGCCTGATATGTTGCAATTGCCATACCGAACTTTGAATCAACATTACCTGTTGCAATCTTTTTATTTGTATGCGAATCAATACCCGGAGTTATACGAAGAAGAACTTTTTGCTTAACCTTCTGTCTTTCTGCCTCACGGTTGATTTCGTCAAGCTCTTTTAGTGAGTCAACAACAAAGTATCCAATTCCGCTTTCAATAGCAAATTTTATTTCGTCATAAGTCTTGTTATTGCCATGGAAAAATGCATTCTTAACATCAAATCCGGCAGCTAGTGCAGTATAAAGCTCACCGCCTGAAACCACATCAATACCGATGCCCTCTTCCTTTGCAATTTCATAGATACGCTTAAAGCTTGCAGCTTTGCTTGCATATAAAGGACCTGACTCTGCACCAAAATATTCCTTCATAGCGTTCTTGTATCTTCTCATCTTTTCGCGGATTTTATCCTCGTCCATAAGATAAAGCGGTGTACCGTATTTTTCGGCAAGCTCCACCGTGTTTCTTCCGGCGAAGGTCAGAATCCCCGCCTCTGTTTTTCCTACATTGTCACAAATTGCCATTTCTTTTCTCCCTTTCAAAAATACTAGGCTATTAACATAAAAAATGATAGCCCTATTTTTGGCAGGCTATCTTTGTACTTCTTTGTATTCTACACAAAAAACAAATTAGCGATAGCTCTCCGCATCAATTGATGCGACAACAAAGCAAATATTATTTCACTTTGCCGGATCGGTTTTTGACATAACCGTCCTCGGCACCTGCACCTTTCCCTCAATGGCATCACAGTTGTCACTGCTATAATATCCATAGGGTACTCATTACAAAATGCACCTCTACCAAATTAACTGCCTGTAATTATAGCACAATTCCCGCATACTGTCAAGGGTTTTTACTAAAAAACACCCCTACAATTACAATTATAAGGGTGTTTTTTCCTATTCAAGAATTTTTCCATCAGTTGAGATTGTAATAACCTGCCACGGAATAAACTTTCCACTCTCTAAAAGTGCCCTTTTTGCAGCACTTTCTATTCCACCGCAGCACGGCACTTCCATGCGCACAATTTTAATGCTTTTAACATTATTATTTTTTATAATTTCTGTCAGCTTTTCGGTGTAATCCCCCTCGTCAAGCTTAGGACAACCAATTAAGGTTATATGGTTCCTTATGAACTCGTTATGGAAATTTCCGTAGGCATAGGCTGTACAATCTGCTGCAATAAGCAGGTTTGCACCGTCAAAGTAAGGTGCGTTTACCGGCACAAGCTTTATCTGACATGGCCACTGTGCAAGCTGGCTTGTAGCTACCGCATGTGATACTGTACAGGATGTTTCCTGTCTTTTTATTGCCTTGGCATTTGTTCCCGGGCATCCGCAAGGAAGCTTTTCAACCCTCTTACTCATTTTCTCCCTTTGAACCGCAGCTTCGTCATAAGCCGGAGCCTCGCGTTCTTCAAATGTGATTGCATTTGTCGGGCACGCAGGCAAACAGTCCCCAAGTCCGTCACAGTAGTCTTCCCTTGTAAGTTTTGCTTTTCCATTTACCATTTCTATGGCACCCTCATGGCAAGCAGCCGCACAGGCACCGCAGCCGTTACACTTTTCCTCGTCTATCCTTATTATCTTCCTTATCATAATTTACCTCCTGCCTAAAAGCACTTTTCACCTTTACAGTCCTGAGCATATCCACATCTGTAGCAAAGTTCATTAGGGCAAGGCTTTTTTGCAAAGAAATCCACAAAATTTTTAACCGTTGTTTCTGCAATGTTGCTGAGAGCTTCATTTGTCAAAAACGCCTGGTGCGATGTTACGATTACATTAGGCATTGAGATTAGTCTTGCAAGAGTATCATCTTGCATGATGTGACCTGAATTGTCCTCGAAGAACAAATCTGCCTCTTCTTCATACACATCAAGACATGCAGCTCCCACTTTTCTGTTTTTGATTCCTGATAAAAGTGCTTCTGCATCTACCAAAGCTCCTCGTGATGTATTTAGAATCACTACACCTTTTTTACACTTTTCGAGGGCTTTATCATCAATAATATGGTATGTCTCTTCCGTCAAAGGACAATGAAGTGAAATTACATCACTCTTTTCAAAAATTTCGTCCATTTCCACATATCTGACTGTGTCGCCGTTATCAAGTCCCTCCTGCGGGAATTTATCATAGGCAAGAACTTTCATTCCAAAGCCTCGACAGATGTCTATAAACACCTTACCGATTTTTCCCGTTCCCACAACTCCTACTGTTTTTCCGTGAAGGTCAAATCCTGTAAGTCCTGACAAGCTGAAATTAAAATCCCTTGACCTTATATACGCTTTATGGATTCTTCTTATTGATGTTAAAAGCAATGCCATTGTATGTTCTGCCACAGCATAAGGCGAGTATGCAGGAACGCGGTACACATGCAGCTTTCCATAAGCATATCTCATATCAACATTATTAAAGCCTGCACATCTTAGGGCAAGAACATTTACACCCATTTCATTAAGCTTATCAATAACCTTTGCATCCACAGTATCATTAACGAAAGCACAGACTCCGTCAAATCCCCTTGCCAGCTCTACTGTATCTTCATTAAGCTTTGTTTCAAAATATTTAAACTTAACCCCATATTCTTCTCCGTACTTTTCAAAAGCCGGCTTGTCATAAGGTTTTGCATCAAAGAATGCTATTTTCATTTATACCAACTCCTTTTTCTTCGGTAAATACAAGTCTTTCTTGACTTTTCACAGTTATTATAGTATACTTTCTATACAAAGTATGTTGAATTTTCAACAAATGGAGAAGAAAATGAAAAAATTTTTGGAAGTTTTAAAAAACTGTCCCCTATTTTATGGGATTGACGAAGAAAGCCTTTTAAAAATGCTTCACTGCCTTGGTGCAAAAGTGGACACCTTTGATAAAAAGTATACTGTTTTTCGCGAGGGGTCCCCTGCCAAATACCTTGGTATTGTACTTTCCGGAAGCGTACAGATTGCACAAACCGACTACTTCGGCAATAGAAATATACTGAGTAATATTGGCGCATCTGAAATTTTTGCAGAGGCTTTTGCTGCTGCAGGCGTAAAATCCTTGCCGGTTTCGGTTATCGCCAATGAACAAAGCGAAATTATGTTTATAGACTGTGGTCACATTCTTCATACTTGTAAAAACGGGTGTGCTTTCCATCATCAGCTTATCTTTAATCTTATGAAAGACCTTGCGGACAAAACAATTATGTTCCATGAAAAAATGGAAATTATGTCAAAACGGACTACCCGCGAAAAGCTTCTTGAGTACCTTACAGGTTGCTCAAAAAGTTTTGGAAGTAATAGTTTTGTAATTCCTTTTGACAGACAAGAACTTGCAGACTATCTTGGAGTTGACCGAAGCGGTCTTTCTGTGGAAATCAGCAAGCTTAAAAAAGAGGGCGTTTTAGATTATCATCGTTCTCACTTTAAGTTGTTATAAATGAAAGCGGTAGATATACCGCTTTTTTGTTTGGAATTTTTTGTATTATTCCTGCAAATACTATAAAAAAGTAACAGGAGGTTTCTATGAATAAATCAGTATGGCAGGACGGGGTTTCTTTTCAAAAATTCGGTAAGCTTGAAGAAGATAAAAAAACCGACATTTTAATTATCGGTGGTGGCATTTGTGGTTTGTTATGCGCATATTTTCTCCACCAAAAAGGCATTGACTACATCCTTGCGGAAGGCTCTTCCATTTGTTCAGGTACTACCAAAAACACCACTGCAAAAATCACATCTCAGCATGGGCTTATCTATGATAAGCTTATAAATTCCATTGGCAGAGCTGGTGCTGAGAAGTACCTTTTTGCAAACCAGGATGCTGTTTCTGAATATGAAAAGCTATGCAAAAACATTGACTGCGATTTTGAAAGGAAAAAGGCTTACACCTATTCTCTTACTGACCCTGCAAAAATTGAAAAGGAAGTTTCTGCGGTAAATTCTTTAGGATTTTCGGCAAGATTTGAAGAAACCAAAGAACTTCCGTTTGAAACAAAGGGTGCTGTTTGTTTTGATAACCAGGCACAGTTCAATCCTCTGAAATTTATAAAGGAAATCTCAAAAAACCTGAAAATTTACGAACATTCATTCATAAACGAAATAGGTCCTTGCTACGCCAAAGCAAACGGTCATAAAATCACTTTTAGAAAAGCAATTATCTGTACCCATTTCCCGTTTATAAATAAGCATGGGAGTTATTTTTTAAAGCTATATCAGCACCGAAGTTATGTTTCCGCTTTTGAAAATGCGGGGGCTCTTGACGGGATGTATGTTGACGAGGACTTGAAAGGCCTTTCTTTCAGAGAGTATAATGGGCTTCTTCTTTTGGGCGGTGGCAGTCACAGAACAGGAAAAGACGGTGGCTCGTGGCAAGAACTTGACAGGGTTACAAAAAAATACTACCCAAATTCCAACCTGAAATATCAATGGTCAACACAGGATTGCATGAGCCTTGACCATATTCCGTATATCGGAGCGTATTCCCAAAAAACTCCCGACCTTTTGGTTGCAACAGGGTTCAATAAATGGGGAATCTCCTCTTCTATGGTTTCTGCCAAAATCCTTTCAGAAATGGTTTTGGATAAAACTCCTGATTATGCTGACATTTTTTCGCCACAAAGAAGTATTTTAAAACCACAGCTATTAGTAAATGGATTTGAGTCAACCATTCATCTGTTAAAGCCTACCGCTCCAAGATGCCCTCACCTCGGCTGTGCTCTTAGCTGGAACAAACACGAACATTCCTGGGACTGTCCCTGTCATGGCTCACGCTTTGATAAAAACGGCAAGCTGATTGATAATCCTGCAACAAGTGATGCAAATATAAATAAAAATGCAGAAAATGGTAGCATATAAAAATGCTACTATTTTTTATTTCTATTTCCACTATCCCCATCATATAGATATACTAACTATTGTTTTTGGGGGCTTAAAATGAAAGATTATATCGAAGAGCGAGTATTAGAACTTGCGGAGTACATTTTGGAAAATAAGGCTACCGTCAGAAAAACTGCAAAAAAGTATAATGTTTCTAAATCTACCGTACATACAGTAGGAGTAACATAGAAACTTTTTATATCGAAGTGACATAACTGTGTGCCTTTTGGGGATTTCCTATTCGTATCTTGTTTCGCAAAAACTTACCGCAAAATGATGAATTTTCTCAAAACCATTGAAAATTATGACTAATTATGCTATAATATGATATATTTGGAGAGTTATTCGGGTAGGTACTATGGTGGAAAACGGAATTATATTAAAAGTCAAGACAATGGACTTTCAGAATCAGGTAAAGTTTGTTCGTATGCATCTGCAGCTCAGTCAGGAAGATCTTGCAAGACAAATGGGTATTTCCTTTGCAACTGTAAGCAGATGGGAACGAGAAAACAGAAAGCCGCAGCTTGCTCTGCTCGGCAAGTTCTATTCCTTTTGTCAAAGGAACGGAATAGAAATAGACTTATCTGATAATACGAATATATGATGGAGGAATAAAAAATGAGTATAGCTTATGGAATCCTCTGCGTCATATCGCTG
>JAZNWI010000289.1:0-1547 GCA_045593305.1 Clostridia bacterium
GCGTGGAGAAATCTTCTCAGGTCGAAGCAGTTTGATATAGCATCCTACCACAGAATTCCTGCTGAAAATATGAAATGGTACGCTGCCTTTCATAAAGAGCAAGGCCACTATCATATTCATTTTCTTCTGTTCAATAAGCAGCCCGGCGGCGAATTTCTTTGTGCAAGAGACTACAATAGATTCAAAGACTCATTAACAAAAACTATTTTCAAAGATGAGATGAAACAACTCTATGATCAGCGACAGTCTCTTCGAGATAAACTCATAGAGTCCGTGAAAGAAAAGGTCAGTGAGTTTGAAGCAGATATTGGTCAGGCTCCCGATGGGTTTGCCAAAGCTTTCGTTGAGTTGAAATTCTCTCTCGATGGATACACAGGCAGGAACAATTATCAATTCATTTCCCGTGAGCAAAAAGAAAAAGTTGATGCGGTTGTAAAAATCGTTTGCAAGGATCAAAACCTGCAAGATTTGTATCAACAATGGTGTCAAGTTCAGTTGGCTCTCTTAAAATATTATCGCAAGGATCCTGAAGAATGTTTTGATAGCTTAGAGAACAATCTTAATCTCCAAAGTCGCTTGGGAAATATTGTTCTTAGGGCGGCTATCTACGACAACAAGAAGAATGATTTGTATACAGATAAAGAGCAAGGCAGTATGCCCTACGGCGGAATTGTTTTTGCTATCTGTAAAATGTTTGAACAGTCCATTGACTATGATATCAAGGAAGGATTCACGAAATCAATTGTGGATTCAAAAGAGAGAACAAAAGAATACAGAAAAGATTCTGCGATGGGTATCCATCATGGAATGTAGTTAGGAGGTGAAAATACGATGAAGAAGAACAGAAAAGTAAAGATGACTTTCAATGTTCCTGTCAAGGTCCAAAGACAAATTAAAAATTATGTTGAGGACCTTGGCTACAAAAGTGAGAGTGCGTTTTGCTACGAAGCTATCGAAGAATATCTCTCAAAACTTCAATATGATAGCATAGGTACATACATGAATAAGTTGTTTGTTCAGGCAGTAGACTCTACAATTGCCGGTCATACCGACAGAGTTATTGATATGCTCTTCAAACTTGCCGTCAGCATTGAGAAACAAAATCTCATTGCCAGCGGTGAGTATGATGATTACTATGAGGAGTACATCGAACAGGTAGCAATCGAAAATGTTATGAAAAGACATGGAAGATTGTAAAAACCTTCGTGGACTTCCTCTCTCTTATGTGGTATGCTTTGTCTCGCAGGAGGTGAAATAATTATGGCAAAGCATACTAAAGTATTAAGGCGATTGTTAATTCCGTTTTTGAATTAACAATCGCCTTTTAATATTCATATAAGCTGAAACATTGACAACAATTTTTCAAAAGGGTATCCGAAAAATTTATTCGGTATATAATATTTGAAAAGGAGTTGTTTAAAATGAATGAAATTACTAAACGCACTATTGCGGACTACAAAAACTATCTAATCGAGGAAGAAAAAAGTTCCGTCACCATTGAAAAATATATCCGTGACATAAACGCATTCGCAGAATGGTCGGACGAC
>JAZNWI010000290.1:0-16290 GCA_045593305.1 Clostridia bacterium
ATACCACATAGCTTTTCTTACTAAAAGCTCTTCCCTGTAAAAGTCCTGATAGTTATGGGCGCACATATATTCTATTGCCTTATTTTCAGGACTATAAGTCTGGATTACGCTTCTACCCGTCTTTTCCGCTCTGCCGGCACGGCCTGTAACCTGCTCCAAAATGGAGAATGTTCTCTCCTGTGACCGATAGTCATCTATATTCAAAATTGTATCTGCGGAAATTACTCCAACCAGTGTTACTAAAGGGAAATCAAGTCCCTTTGTAACCATTTGGGTTCCTATCAGAATATCAATTTTATCTTTTTCAAATTTGTTTAAAATTTCACTGTGTGAATTTTTTGCACCTGTTGTGTCAACATCCATACGGATTGTGGTTGCATTCGGGAACAGAGTTTGAATCTCTTCCTCAACTTTCTGCGTTCCACCGCCAAAATACCGTATGTAATTACTTCCGCATTCAGGGCATTTTGTATAGTTTTTAATTGTATGTCCGCAATAGTGACAACGAAGTGTATCGTCAAACTTGTGGTATTTTAGTGAAATACTGCAGTTTGGGCACTCTGCCACATATCCGCATTTTCTGCAGGAAACAAAGGTGGAAAATCCGCGTCTGTTTAAAAACAGAATGGTCTGCTCCCCTCTTTCAAGGTTTTCTGCAATTTCCGCCTTGAGCCTCTCGCTTATAACTGAGCGATTGCCATTTTCAAGCTCCTGCCTTAAATCCACAACATAGGCTTTAGGCATAGCTTTAAGGTTTACTCTGTTCTTCATTTCAAGAAGTGCATACTCCCCGTTTTCTGCCTTATAATAGCTTGTAACAAGGGGTGTTGCTGATGCGAAAACTAAAACTGCACCATACTGTCTTGCACGAAATTCCGCAACCTCGTGTGTTTCGTATCGTGGCGACATCTCTGACTTATATGTCTGCTCGTGTTCTTCGTCCACAATAATTGCGCCGATATTTTTAAACGGTGCAAATATTGCAGAACGCGCACCGATAACAATGTCCGCATCGCCGCCTTGAATCTTCTTCCATTGGTCGTACTTCTCCCCAAGAGAAAGTCCCGAATGAATAACCGCCGTTCTTTTTCCGAATCGGCTTTTAAATCTTGCCACCATCTGCGGTGTTAAGGATATTTCAGGGACAAGAACTATTGCCTGTCGTCCGCCTTTTATGGTTTCTTCAATCACGCGCATATAAACTTCGGTCTTCCCCGAGCCTGTTACACCGTGCAGAAGATAAGGTTTATATTCCTTTTTGCCTACTGTTTCTAAAAGACTTTTTAAAACATCTTTTTGTTCATTCGTCAGCTCACATGGTTTTTCTTTTGCACTAAGCTCACTTTCTTTTGGTTCGCGCATCACTTCAACTTCAAAGGTGGTTATATAACCTTTTTTTAAAAGTGAACGGATACCACTATACGAGCCGCCGGAAAAGTTTACAAGGTCAGCAAGAGATAATCTTCCGCATTCTGATAAAAGCTCCACCATTTTCGCCTGAATATGAGCATTGCTTTTTTCCAAAGCTTGCAATACCTTTTCAAGCTCGCCCTCTTCAATGTTAAGCTCACATACGCTTATAAGCTTATCACCGATAGTTCTTGCATCACGGAATTCTCTTTTTATTCTGCCTTGCTCCATAAGTTTTTCAAGTCTGGTTTTGATGCTTTTCTCAAACTTTGCCAAAAAGCGGTTTATTTCGCAATTGTTTCCGCATTCGGCAAGCTTTAAAATAACTTCATCGGTTTCCCCAAACTTTATATCTTCCGTTAAAACAAGCCATTCCTCCGGCTTAACTTCTGTTCCTGACGGGCTTACCGCGTGGATTGCGTCAAGGTATGTAACAAGATACTTATTCCGCATCCACTTTATAAGCTCAAGCTGTTTTTCATCAAAAAGACGGATATCCTTTGAAAGCCTTTCGATAGTTTTCAGATTTTTGGCGGCTGATTTCTCCTTGATTTTTATAACATAGGCTTCCTTTGGCTTATTACCCTTGCCAAAAGGAACTATTACCGACGAGCCGATTTTAACATCAAGACCGTCAGCAATAGCGTAGTCAAACACTTTATCTAAGCTTTTTGATTTGTGATTTACTACTACCTCTGCAACCAAGGTTTTCCCTCCAAATTATTCTTCGTCTATTTTTGCTTTTTTATATCCGATTTTTCCGCAAGAAATTTCCATAACTGCTTTTGAAACAAGATTGTCTGAATCGCAAGTTACTGCGCTGTCGTCTTCTTCCCCAAGCATTCTTGCTCTTTTAGCTGCCATTGTTACTAGGATGTATCTGCAGCCGTCCTCTACGCATTTTTCAAGTGCACTGATTCCTGGTTTAATAATCATTGTTTTCGTCTCCTTTAAATTTCACTTAATAGTTTTTCTATCATTTGCTGTCTGTCATTTGCAGACTTTATAATACCGAGTGTTTCCTTAACACAAGTATCAAGGTCATCATTAACTATAACATAGTTATACTTTGGTGACTGGGAAAATTCCCACTTTGCCGCATTTATACGACGCTCAATTTCCGCATCGTCTTCTCGTCCGCGCTCTAGGAGTCGTTTTCGCAGTTCCGCAATTGATGGCGGAACTACAAATATTAAAATTGCTTCAGGCAGCTGTGCTTTAACCTTTAAAGCTCCCTGCGGCTCAATTTCAAGTATTACATTCTTTCCGCTATCCAGCATATCGGTAACGGCTTTCTTCGGAGTTCCGTAATAGTTTCCGCCATAAACCGCATACTCAAGCATTTCACCGTTTTCAATCATTTTTTCAAACTTTTGGGTATCGGTGTAGTAGTATGTAACCCCTTCTGCCTCGCCGACTCGCATATCGCGTGTTGTTGCTGAAATTGAAAGGAAGATATTGTCCTCTTTCAAAAGCTCAGCACATACTGTACCTTTTCCCGTTCCGGATGGGCCCGATATAACAAAAAGCGATCCTTTACTCATTATTCATCACCCTCCTGTGCTAAACGGTTTGATATGGTTTCCGGCTGAAGAGCAGACAGGATTATGTGGTCAGATGATGTAACGATAACCGCTCTTGTTCTTCTTCCGTATGTTGCATTTATAAGCTTTCCTCTCTCGTCTGCCTCATGCATAACTCTTTTAATAGGCGCTGATTCCGGGCTTATGATGGCTACCACCTTTTCCGCCGGAACAATGTTTCCAAATCCGATGTTTATAAGTTTCATGTTCTGGTCTCCTATTCAATGTTCTGAATCTGCTCACGAAGTTTTTCGGTTTCGGCTTTTAATTCCACAACCATCTTGGCAATTTCAATATCGCCCGCCTTTGAGCCTGTTGTATTAATCTCACGGTTAATTTCCTGAATTAAGAAATCAAGCTTTCTTCCTGCAGGCTCACCTGATGCGCAGATATTATAAAACTCAACAAAGTGGCTTGCTAAACGCACCATTTCTTCGTTTACCGCAACCTTGTCCGCAAAAATTGCAACCTCGGTTAAAACTCTTGCATCGTCAATGTCCTTGTTTTCAAGAACTTCTTTTATTTTATCGTAAAGGCGTGCCTGATACTCATTAACAGTTTCAGGAGAACGCTCATCTATTTTCTTTGCAATAGATTTCATATACTCAATCCGAGCTTCCAAATCCTTCTGTATACGCTCACCCTCACGCTCACGCATTGCGGTAAAGGACAAAATTGCAGGCTCCAAAACCTTTTTTACTGCTTCCCAGATTTGCTCTTCGTCCTCTTCTTTTCGCTCGATAGTGAATATGTCAGGGTACCTTGCAACGCTTGATACTGAAACATCATCACGAAGACCAAATTCATCGCGAAGACTAGCCAGTGCTTCTATGTAGCTTTTTGCAAGCTCCATATTAACTGCAATTTCTTTATCTGAGTCTTCAAAGCTTTCTACGGAAATATAAATATCAACCTTACCGCGGGAAATATGCTTTGATGCAAACTCCCTTACTTTATCCTCTAAAAAACCGTAATATTTTGGTACTTTTATGTTGTAATCAGAATAGCGGTGGTTTACCGATTTTATCTCACATAAAATCTTTTTACCGCCCTCTATGGCTTCGTTTCTGCCATAGCCTGTCATACTTTTCAGCATACACTTCACCCACTTTATCATTATTCAAATTATTATACCATATTTTTTTCAAAAATAACAGACTTTTTTCAAAAAATCTTTAATTTTTTTTGATTTTCTTCTGTTTTTATGCTACAATAGTTATTAGATATATAACGATAGGGTAAAAACGCCCGATTTTACAGTATTTATTAGACAATTTGGAGATAAAATATATGGCTTTTGATACAATTTGTGTTAAGAAAACAGTAGACGAATTGAATAGCACAATTTTAGGCGGACGCGTTGACAAAATCTACCTGCCTGAAAAGGACGAGCTGATGATTTCCATCCGCACCTTTGAGGGTTCATATAAGTTGGTTTTGAGTGCCAGCGCAAACAATGCAAGAGTGCATTTTACGGATTTTTCAAAAGAAAACCCGAAAACTCCGCCTATGTTTTGTATGCTACTTCGAAAGCACCTGTCTTCAGGAAAAATCGTTAAAGTGTCCCAACCGAATTTTGAGCGAATTATTGAAATTGATATTGAGTCATATAACGAGCTTGGTGACCTTACAACAAAACATCTTATATGCGAAATTATGGGCAGAAACTCAAATGTGATTTTGTGTGCAGATGATTACCGCATTATTGACTCTGCAAAGCATATTGACTTTTCACTAAGCTCTGTTCGTCAGATTCTTCCGGGATTAACCTATGAACTTCCGCCTATACAGGATAAAATTCCTATACTTGATACAGAGAAAATGCAGGATGTTGTCCTTGATTTTTCCCTTGATGCAAACACTCCTGACAAGGCTATTATGAGTGCGGTTTCGGGAATCAGCCCGGCTACTGCCCGTGAAATTGTATTCAGTGCAATCGGGACAAATTCCCTGGTTTTAGGTGAGCTTTCCGAAATCAGCAAAAAGCAGATTCAAAAAAAGCTTATTGATTTTTCCCAGGATATAAAGTTTGCACCCTGCATAATTTTCGACCCAAGCGGAAAACCCCTTGATTTTTCAGCAGTTCCTGTCACATACTATGGCGAAAGCTACAGGGTTGAATATTTTGACACAATGAGCCAAGTAGTTTCAACATTCTACTTTGAGCGTGACAAAAAAGAGCGTATGCGCCAAAAGTCTGCTGACCTTTTAAAGCTTTTAAATACCAATTTGGAAAGGCTTACAAAAAAGCTTGTTATTCAGGAAAAGACCTTAAAAGATGCGGAAAATAAGGAAAAATACAAGATTTTTGGTGACCTTGTTACCGCAAATCTTTATAGAATTGAAAATGGTGCGGAATCAGTTATAGTGAACAATTTCTATGATCCAGACTCACCGGAAGTGGAAATTCCGCTATCTCGCGAAATCAGTGCTTCCAAAAATGCTCAACGCTACTACAAGCTTTTTTCCAAACTTAAAAATGCGGAGGTTGAAACGGAAAAGCAAAGGCAAATGACCCTTGCCGACATTGAATATTTGGAAAGCACACTTTGTGCTTTGGAAAATGCAGAAACGGAGGCCGACCTTAATCTTATCCGTACTGAGCTTTCCCAGGAAGGCTATATAAAACGCGGAAAAGCAGGCAAGAAAGAAATAAAAAAAGAGTCCAAACCAATGCATTTTATTTCTTCTGACGGGTTTGATATTTATGTGGGTAAAAACAATACTCAGAATGATTACCTGACTCTGAAGTTTGCAAACTCTCAGGACATATGGTTCCATACCAAGCAGATTCACGGCTCACATACTGTAATCAAGCTCGGCATTGATAAGGATGTTCCCAAAACCACCATGATGGAAGCGGCAAAGCTTGCGGCGTACTATTCAAGGGCTCGCGAATCCTCACAAGTTCCTGTTGACTACACGCAAATAAAGAATGTTAAAAAGCCAAACGGCGCAAAACCGGGAATGGTTATCTATGATAACTACAACACAGTGTATGTACACCCGGAAAATATGAAAATTTGTGAAGACTAAAAAACGCAAGAGTAAAACTCTTGCGTTTTTTGTTGTACTGGTCTTTTTCTTGATGTGGTGTCATAATTGCCTTCCTTGACTATCTCATTCACTTGCCAGAGTTGACACCTTCACCACAAATAGAAAGGCTTTTTGTGCCTTATTAAAGTTCAATATTATATCCACCGGCAATATATTGTCTTATATAAATAGCATCTTTTATGTCTATGATTTCATCCTTATTAGCATTTGCTGCATTTTCATCAATTACCACATCGTAACCGTCTGCTATGAAATATCTTATAGAAATAACATCCTTAACATCTATAATGCCGTCTCCATTGGCATCACCGGAAGAATGAGTATCAGAAGGGAGCTTTTCTATGGTTTCTGTTTTTGTTTCGTCGCATACTATGCATGTATATGTTTTTACACCTTCTTCTGTAGTTGTTGGTTCTTTAGTTACAACGCCATCATCCCAGTTGTGTTCGTGTTCCATTACAGTTACTGTTCCGTCTACTGCTATAGTCTCTATGTCATCAAACCAATAATCGCAAGCATCTTTAACTGTTACATCAATTGTATAATTACCGTCATTCGCATCGTCTGCTACTTTAAATGTAATTAGCAGGATTTCGCCGTTTGAACTATCCGCATCCATGCCATCCCAATTAAAATTTATATCACCTTCGTTGAATAATTTGCCAGGCTTTGTTAAATCCAAATTTCGAAGAGCCTCTCCACCTTCAGCACTTTGATACTTAAGGACATTTTCATCATACTTGAAATTCAAGGTCAAACCACATAATCCCGGATATTCCGGATCGCCATGATGGTTATTTGAGATATATACAGTAACTGTTATTTCATCTCCTGCTTCTGCTGTTATATTACCAACTGTTATGGTTGTAATCTGGTATATTGTGCCACAATTTTCACATACTTTTGTTTCTGTATTCCATGCATGTCCTGTTGCAGGAATTATTTCTGTCCTCTCATCCCAACATACTGTGCAGGCAAATGTTTTTGCTCCGGCTTCGGTACATGTTGGCTCTACTTCCTGAGACAAAGTCCACTCATGTTCCACCATCGGGATTGTTTTTGTCTTTTCCATACCACATTCATTACATGTGTATGTCTTAATACCTTCTTCTGCACATGTTGGTTCTTTTGTTACCACGCCGCTATCCCACTCATGACTAACTGTTGCAGGAAGCACCTCTGTGTATGTATCCTCACATCTTGTACATGTGTATGTCATAACGCCATCTTCTACTTCTGTAGGAGCTGTTGTTACTACCCCTTCATCCCAAGAGTGACCCAGTGCTGGGATAATACCTTCGGTAAGCCAATCACATTCTACACACCGCAAACTTCCGTCGCCTTCTCTAGTACATGTCGGTTCGCTCCATATTGTGCTAACTTCATATACATGCTCATGTTCATGTTCAAAATGAATAGTCGCATTTAATAGTGCAGAATTATTTGTCTCTATTTCTACATCATTCCACTCTTCTTCAGTTCCAGGGTAATATACATCAGTCAGGTTTTCACAGTTTCCAAATGCTTGCTCTCCTATAGTTTTTACTCTGCCAAGAATTACAATACTTGTCAAATTGCATCCCCAGAACGCACTAAATCCTATGCTTTCTACACTGTAAGGTACATAATATGTACTTTCGTCCCTTGCCATGCCATATTTGATAATCTCGGTTCTATCTTCGTTGAATAAAATTCCATTTTTTGAGCAATACTTTTCATTTCTCCAATCAACATTTATGTCAACCAGACTGGTACAACTAACAAATGCATGTTCTTCAATACTTGTTACACTATCTGGAATATTGATAGTTATTAATTGTGAATCACCAAATGCCCAGGTACCTATTGTTGTTACACCTTCAGGTATGTCATATGCGGTGTCCGTCTTTCCCACCGGATATAGAATAAGCATTGTTTTATCTTTATTATATAAAACGCCATCAATTGAACTGTAACTTGAACTATTTTCGCTTACATTTATATCTACCAGTTTATCACAACCGCTAAATGCTTGTATGTCTATATATGTTACGCTGTCGGGAATAGTGATGTTTGTTAAACCGTCACATCCCTGAAATGCACACCATCCAATACTTGTTACGCTGTTAGGGATTGTAACACTTGTTAAACTGGTACAAAAATCAAATGTATTTCCGTATATTGCTGTTACACCATATGGGATTATAATGCTTGTTAAACTGCTGCATCTGTTGAATGAACCACTGCTTATAGTTGTTATACTATCAGGAAGTATGATACCTGTTAAACTTCCACACTCGTAAAATGCATACCCGCCTATTTTTGTTACAGGATAACCCTCAATAGATGATGGAATTGTAATTTCCCCACTTGCAGATTCATCACAATCTATGATAGTTACTTCATCATTTTCAATTTTGAACTTATATATATCAAACCATCCCTCTGTGAGTCTGGTGACACTCTCAAGCATATCTTCTCCACACACTATACAGGTATATAATTTTTCACCTTCACTTGTGTATGTTGGCTCTTTTGTTATAACGCCATCATCATAGTCATGTCCTGTTGCGGGAATTACCTGTGTCTTCATATCCTCACATTTAGTGCAGGTATATGTCTTTAGACCATCTTCTGTACAGGTTGGTTCTGTTGTTACTTCATCATAATCGTGACCTGCCGAGATTACTTCTGTGTATATATCGCCACATTCAGTGCAAGTATATGTCATTACCCCTTCTTCTGTACAGGTTGCAGGTGTTGTTACCACACCATCATCATACCAATGACCTCTTGCCGGGACTATTTCTGTGTATATATCGCCACATTCAGCGCAAGTATGTGTCATTACCCCTTCTTCTGTACAGGTTGCAGGTGTTGTTACAACTCCATCATCATAACTATGCCCTTTTGCCGGAGCCACTTCCTCATATCCATAATTCCAACAATCAGTGCAATGAACATAATATAGTCCGTCTTCGGTACAGGTCGGCTCAATCACCAGCTGGGCGTAAAGCGAATGTACTTCCCTGGTTTCTCTTTCCTCGGTTATTCCACAAACTCTGCATTTAAATAATTCAATGCTTTTCTGTTCGCAGTTTCCTTCTTTTATTACTTCTTGCCACCTCCAATCGTGACCTAGTGCCGGAGCAACATCCTCGTATGTCTCTCCACAGCCTATACATCTATATTCTCTTAACCCCGGTTCTGTGCAGGTTGGAGCTACTATATCATAGTAATCCCACATGTGACCCCATGCCGGTGCCGGTTCTTCCCATGTATCACCGCATACCGCACATGTAAGTATTTTAATTCCATCTTCTGTACATGTTGGAATTACTTCAAATGTTGTTAACCATTCATCCTCTATGTGTCCCAATGCCGGAATTGTTTCTGTTTTCACATCCCCACATTCAATACAGGTGTATGTTTTAATTCCATCCTCTGTACAAGTTGGAAATACCACATCTTCATAGTAATCCCACCTATGACCCAAAGCTGGTTCCAGTTCTTCACATATATATCCACATTCAATACATGTCAGTGTTTTAATCCCTTCTTTTGTACAACTTGGCGATACTGCTTCTATTACTTCAAACTTGTGTCCTAATGCTGGGATTACTACATTTGTTAATTCTTCTGACCAGTTTCCGTCTGCATATGTTTTTCCGCATGTTGTACAAAGATAGTGTTCTATATTTCCGTCTTCTACATGCGTTGCAAGCACTTCTTCTACAAAGATAATGCTGTGCCCAAAATACGGAATTTTTTCTTCGTACGAATCTCCACAATCGCTACATATAAATGTTCTAACCCCATCCTCGGTACAGGTTGGTTCTTTTGTTAAAAAGTAATCATAGTAATGCCCAAATGCCGGGATTGTTTCTGTTTTCATATCTCCACATTCAATACAGGTGTATGTTTTAATTCCATTCTCTGTACAAACCGGCTCTTTTGTTACTTTTCCCTCATCCCAGTTGTGATCCCCTACAGTTACTGCTCCATCTTTTGTAAATATCTCCATGTCATTAATATTGTAATCGGTGGCTTCTTCTACATCAACTTCAATCCCATAGCAACCATCTGCCACACCATCTACCACTTTAAATGTAATAAATAGAATTTCACCATCTGTATCATCTGTGTCCGTACCTACCCAAAGGAATGCTTTATTACCTTCTTCCATTGCTTTTCCTGACTCAATAAAATCTAATTTTTGAAGGGCATAACCAGCTACAGCACCTTTATAGTTCAGAACATTTGCATCATATTTGAAATTCAATTTTAGGCCACATAATCCCGGGAACACCGGATCGCCAAAGTGGTTGTTTGAAATACTTACAGGAACTACTATTTCTTCTCCTGCTTCTGCTGTTATATTACCAACTGTTATGGTTGTAATATCCTCTTCGCCTGCTGTTTCCGCATTTGCAGTAATTGGCAACGCCACAAACAAGCTTGCCATTATGCTGATTACCAATACAAAACTCAAGATTTTCTTTTTCATTTCTGTCATTCCTTCTTCCCTATATTTCTGTGTAGAGGCGTATCAATAAAGATACGCCTTCTTATATACCTAAATCTTCAGGATTTCCGCCAAAGTATTCGTATGCATACACAAGCTGGTCGTCATATTCTACTTCAATTTTATAGAAGATGTTTTCCATTTTTACCTGTGTTGCAATATCAAGAACGCCATACGCTCCAAGCCCATTTTCTTCCTGAAACTTGTAAATCACATTATGGAATTCCGGTTCAAATGTATCATTTATACTGCCTGAATAGTATCCCATCACCTTAAGTCTTTCCTTTGCAGCACGGACATTGTTTGAAACATCTCCAATATATGGTTTCGTTTTATAATCAAAAGTATGGAATTTTTTAAGGTTAATAGGTTTTGTTGTATTATCAACAAACTCATGTGGTTCAATTCCGTTTCCATTGATATCGTGGCCATTCCTTGTGAAATATCTTCCTGTTGTAATTTTAAAAGCACTACCATCCGGCATTTCAAACATACTCTGGATTACGCCTTTTCCGTAGCTGATTTCACCTACTAAATGTCCAACTCCGGACTCACCCAAAGCACTTGCCAAAACCTCAGCTGCTGATGCAGTATTTCTGTTTATAAGTACACAGAATTTGTATTTTGGATTTGCAAGCTTTGAGACCACTTCTCCGCCTGCAGCTCCATCACGAAATGCTGTTTTTACAATTGTTCCCTCAGGCACTGTCATTTGGGCAATAGCTATTGCCGGATCAAGATATCCGCCTGGGTTATTTCTTAGGTCAAGGATTATATCTGTAATACCTACCTGGTTAAACTGCCAAAGTATTTCTGCAAATTCTTCTGCGGTCTTCTGAGCAAAATTTACAATGGTTATGTATCCAATGTTACCCTTTAAAATCTGGCTTCCAACAGTTTGTCCACGGACTTCTTTTCGTGTTATTGTAAACTCAAATTCCTTATCTTCCCTAAGGAAAGTAACCGTCACCTGTGTTCCAAGTTCGCCTACAATCATGTCCTGAACCTTATCAACACTGGCACCCTTGACATCAACTCCGTTTACCTTAGCAATTTTGTCACCAGCTTGGACACCTGCTTCCTTTGCACCGCCATCTTCCATACAGCTCATAACAGTAATATAATCGCCATCCTGCTGAATCACAACACCTATTCCATAAACAATTTTATCGATATTTTTTTTGAATAGACTATACTCTTCACTGGTGTAAAATTCGCTATATTCATCAAGACTTGAAAATGCCGCTTTAATAAGCTCCGTTGCAAGCTCCGGCTTTTCATTTATAACTTTTTTAAGTGCTTCGGTCATCAAGTATTCTGATGTTATACTTTCGTCTATATATAAGTTAGCTCCAAAGCTTGATAATCTTTCAAAAGTGTCATATCCCCAGCTTATAGTTTCAGCTGATGCAGCACTTCCCAAAAGCATCATACCTGCAAAAATAAGTGCTAAAAGCCTTTTTTTCATAGTTAAAACATCCCTTTCCTTTAGGTTTCTACTGTTATCGTAATATCGTTTTTTGTAGCCTCGTCTCCGGCAAACAGGTCATAGCAAAACCTGAGTTTTCCGCCGGATTGGGTTAATTCGTTAGTTATATTTGTGGTCTTAATTTTAAGGTTAAGCTCACCAAAGGGCACACGGTAAAGAAATTCGGTGATTTCGTTTTTCTTATACACCATAACTGTTGCAAAATCACCCATTCTTCGCATGGTTATCATATCCGGCTCAATTTTTAAAACAACTCTTGAGTCCCCCATTCCCATGTCCTTATGTTCCTGGTAAGTTATATAAATTTTTCCGTCACGCTCATAGTATCCGCCAAGGGTGTCCATGTTTATTTCATCACTCTCATCACCCTGATACCTTTTGGATACAAGCGTAATTCTTGCATTTTCTTTAGTATCTTTCAATGTCTATCTTCTCCACCAGGCCATCTATTTCTCTTTCTAAAAACAGTCCGCCCAAATTTTCAAATCCGTCAACATTATCGCTGACAAAATAACTGTATTTTCCGCCATTTCCGTCTTCCTTCAGAATATTTCTGGAGGAAAGCTCTGTTTTTAATGCTTTTGCAACTTCGCTTCCTGCATTTATTAGGGTTACATCATTACCCATAAACTCACCAATAGTTTTGGATAAAAGCGGATAGTGCGTACATCCTAAAATAAGGGTATCAACACCTTTTGCCTTGATTTCTTCAAGGTACTCTTTTGTAACAAGTTTTGCAACCTCTGTTTCAAAGTGTCCGTTTTCAACCAACGGCACAAACAACGGGCAAGCAGCAGAATATGTTTCAATTTCAGGGTTTTGCTCCTTTATAAACTTTTCATAAGCTCCGCTTTTGATAGTTCCTGGTGTACCAATTATGCCGATTTTTCCATTTTTTGTAGCATTTATTGCCGCAACTGATGTTGCTTCAACAACTCCTATAATCGGCACGCTGTATTCCTTTTTAAGCTCGCTAAGTGCAGTCGAACTCACTGTTCCGCAAGCTATAACTATCATCTTGACATCCTTTTTGAGAAGGAAGTTTACATCGTTTTTTGAGTATTTAATTATGGTTTCTTTTGAGCGTGTTCCGTAAGGTACTCGTCCGGTATCACCAAAATAGACGATGTTTTCGTTTGGAAGCTCCTTCATAATTTGCTTTACTGCAGTTAAGCCTCCAAGTCCTGAATCGAAAACGCCAATACTTCTTGTATCCATTATTTTACCCTTTCAAGTCCAAGATTTATTAGGTTATCCAAAAGCTCTGAATATCCAAGACCTACTGCATCCCAAAGTTTTGGGTACATGCTGATATTTGTAAATCCCGGCATTGTATTTATTTCGTTTAAGATTATCTTATTGTCACTTCGTCTTACGAAGAAATCTACTCGTGAAAGTCCTGCACCGTCCATAGCAGAGAATGCACATACGGCATATTCGCGGATTTTTTCGTATATATCCTTTGGCAAATCCGCCGGAATTTCAAGCTTTGTTGAATTGTCGTTATATTTTGCATCAAAATCATAAAATTCAACCATCGGCACAATCTCGCCAACTGCCGCAGCTTTTGGGTTTTCGTTTCCTAAAACTGCACATTCAACTTCACGGCCGTCGATATTTTCTTCAACCAAAATCTTTCGGTCGAATTTTTCTGCTTCGTCTAGTGCTTTAATAAGTTCGCTTCTATCGTGTGCTTTTCCGACACCCACAGATGAGCCTGTGTTACAAGGCTTTACAAAGCAAGGGTATCCAAGCTTTTCTTCAATTTCTTTTATGTATGCTTCTCTGTCGCCACCACGCTTAACCACAACCCAGTCTGCCTGTGGAATACCTGCTGAATCAAGAACAACTTTTGTGTATGCCTTATCCATGCCGTTAGCAGATGCAAGAACGCCCATGCCAACATACTTTATGCCGGCAAGCTCCAAAAGGCCCTGAATAGTTCCGTCTTCACCATATTCTCCATGAAGAACAGGAAACACAATATCAGGATGAATTTTTTCAATACCGCTTTCTTTAAACACAAGAATAGCTTTTTCACCTGAATCCGGCGAAATTATGGCTGGCGTTATACTGCCCTTTTCCCAGTCTCCGTTTTCAATTTTTGAAATATCACCCTCAAAAAGATACCATCTTCCCTCTTTTGTTATTCCAATAATATCTATATCGTATTTTTCTTTATCAAGGTTATTAAGCACAGATGTTACTGACTTTCTTGAAATTTCGTGCTCCGGTGACTGTCCGCCGAAAATTACACATACTCTTAATTTAGCCACGCTGATTACTCCTTCTAAGCTTTTCTAAAATTTCTTCAAAATACTCCGGCAAATCCGCCGTAAATTCCATATATTCGCCTGTCTTTGGATGATTAAATCCAATAGTTTTTGCAAACAGAAGCTGACCCTCTGTTTTGATTTTTTCTTTGGCTATTCCGTAGGTTCTGTCACCTACCAGGCTGTGCCCAATTGATGCCATATGCACCCTTATCTGATGTGTTCTGCCTGTTTCCAAGATGCACTCTAAAAGCGTGTATCCTGAAAAGCTTTCAAGCACTCGGTAGTGCGTAACGGCTTCCCGACCACCCTGAACTATCGCCATCTTCTTTCGGTCTTTTGGGTGACGGCCTATTGGTTTATTAACCGTTCCGTCTTCCTTAACAGTGCCGTTTACCAAAGCATAGTATCTTCTTGATGCCTTTCGCATCTTTAGTTGCTCTGCCAGGCTATTGTGGGCATCGTTATTTTTTGCAACCACTAAAAGTCCTGCTGTGTCCTTATCAATTCTGTGTACAATTCCCGGTCTTATAACTCCGTTTATTGCGGATAAGTTTTCGCCACAGTGAAAAAGCAAAGCATTTACCAAAGTTCCACTTTCGTTGCCGTTTGCCGGATGCACAACCATTCCCTGTGGCTTATTTACCACGATTACATCGTCATCTTCGTAGACAATGTCAAGCGGGATATCTTCAGGTATAAGCTCTAACCCTTGTGGTTCCGGCACTTCTATTTCAATAATCTCGCCGTCCCTTGGCTGATATTTTTTGTCTACCGCTTTTCCGCTTATCGTAACCTTTTTTTCTTCGCATAAGGTTGCGGCATAACTTCGGGAAATATCATCTGTATTTTCCGCTATATATTTATCAATACGCGCTCTATTCGGATTTGATACCGGAAGTGTTATTTTCTCCATTTTCCTCATCCTTATCAAAAAATATAAAATAAATCACTAAAAGTATTGCACCAAAGGTTATTGCAATATCCGCAATATTGAAGACAGGGAAATTCATAAAAGCTGTGGATATAAAATCAACCACAAACCCACGGAAAATTCTGTCAATTGCGTTTCCCAAAGCACCTGCAAACAAAAGGCAAAGGGATGCTTTCATAAGTGTACTTGCCGGCTTCTTTTTGTACCAGTACCACAAAACACCAACGCAGAAAACAATTGAAACTATGCTCAAAAGTCCTGTGCTATTTGACAGCATGCTAAATGCCGCACCTGTGTTCTTTACATACACAAAATCAAATAGCCCCGGAATTATATGAAAGCAATCGGTTTGCCCGATATTCTGCATTACCAAAATCTTCGCAAGCTGGTCAAAAACCACTACCAAACCTGCAATAATTGCCCAATTTAACATTATAACACTCCATTTTAATATACTCCTTTAAATTGTATCACAAATTGAAAAAAAAGAAAAGGCTTTTCAGCCTTTTCTTGAAATTTTTTTAGTTTTATTTTGTAAGTTTTCTTACACAGTCTGCACAGATACCGTCAAAGCCAGGGATTGTGCCAACAGTTTCTGAGTGTACCCAACATCTGCCGCACTTTTCGTGCTCACTTGCCTTAACAGAAACTGAAACAAGCTCGCCTGACATAGCATCCTTTTCGTCTGCTTTTGGCAATACAGTTGCCTTTGATGTGATAAAGATTTCTGCAAGCTCTGCTTCCATTGATGCAAGTAGGTCATAGATTTCGCCGTCAGCATAAACTGTAACTTCAGCATCAAGTGACTTACCAATAATCTTATCGTTTCTTGCAGGCTCTAGTGCCTTATTAACATCGTTTCTAACTGCGATAAG
The DNA here is from genome assembly GCA_045593305.1 of Clostridia bacterium. Taxonomy (GTDB): domain Bacteria; phylum Bacillota; class Clostridia; order UBA1381; family UBA1381; genus UBA1738. The sequence continues at coordinate 16,126 of JAZNWI010000290.1, forward strand.
CTTATCCCATTTAGCCTTAATTTTATCATTTTCATATTCAGGGTTTACCTTTGGCATATCGTTAAGCATTACGCTCAAGCCATCTGCACCCTCAATATGAGGCATAAACTTCCAGATTTCTTCTGCTGTGTATGCAAGAACCGGAGCTAATAGCTTAACCATAGC
>JAZNWI010000291.1:0-1984 GCA_045593305.1 Clostridia bacterium
GCAGAGTCAGCTGCTCTTATTCCCTCTTTAACCTCGCCGACAAAGTCAAAGTAACCCGGTGTATCTAACATATTGAGTTTGTTATCCTTCCACTCAATAGGAGCAACCGATGTAGAAATTGACATTTGCCTTTTTGTTTCTTCTATATCAAAATCAGATGTCAATGTGCCATCTGCATTTTTACCAATTCTGTTAATAGCACCGCTGTTAAATAGCATTGCTTCAATAATGGAACTCTTACCACATTTTCCGTGTCCCATAACTGCAACATTTCTTATGTTTTCCATTTTATAACTGTTCATTTTACATCCCTCCAAAGTATTTGGTAATATAATATATACCCAAAAAATGATTTAGAGTAACAAAAAAACACCTGACAAGTTATACAAACTTATCGGGTGTTTTTTGTGTATTATTTATTTCAAAAGTCTTTCTGTATCAAGAGCTATCATAAGTTCCTCATTTGTAGGAATTACAAGAACCTTTGTAGCACTTCCGTCCTTGGAAATGTCAGCAATCTGGCCTCTTACTCCGTTTTTAGCGTCATCGACACAGATTCCCATAAATTCAAGACCTTCTGTGATAGCCTTTCTGTTTGCACCGTCATTTTCACCGATACCGCCTGTAAATACAACTGCGTCAACACCGCCCATTGCAGCGGCATAAGCACCGATCAGTTTCTTAACGCTGTATGCAAACATCTTAAGAGCAAGCTCTGCTCTCTTGTTGCCTTCTTCTGCCGCAGCTGCCAAATCTCTGAAATCACTTGATACACCTGATACGCCGAATACACCTGACTTCTTGTTCATTAAAGAATCAACTTCGCTAGCTGTCATATCACAGTTGTTTACAAGATATGTTACAACAGCAGGGTCAATTGAACCGCAACGAGTACCCATTACTACACCATCAAGCGGAGTAAATCCCATTGATGTATCAACACACTTGCCGTTCTTAACTGCTGAAACTGATGAGCCATTACCTAAGTGACAAGTAATAATCTTAAGTTCTTCAGCAGGCTTTCCAAGGAATTTTGCAGCTTCCCCGGCAACAAACTTATGGCTTGTTCCGTGGAATCCGTACTTTCTGATTCTGTGTTCTTTATACATTTCATAAGGAAGAGCATACATATAAGCTTCCTCCGGCATTGTCTGGTGGAACGCTGTATCAAATACACCAACCTGCTTTGTGTCAGGCATAAGCTTTGCACAAGCTTCGATACCGATAATATTTGCAGGGTTATGAAGAGGTGCTAGTGGTACACAAGCACGAAGTGCGTCCATAACCTTATCATCAATAACGCATGAGTCAGCAAAAGTTTCAGCACCGTGAACAACTCTGTGTCCAACCGCACCGATTTCGTCCATTGATTTGATTACACCGCATTCAGGACTAACCAAAGCATCAATTACCATCGCGATTGCATCTGAGTGGTCCTTCATTGGCTTTTCGAATACTGTCTCTGACTTCTTTTCTGTATTCTTGTGAGTTAACTTTGAACCGTCAATACCGATTCTTTCGCAAAGACCCTTTGCTACAACACCATGAGTGTCCATGTCGATAAGCTGGTACTTTAGTGATGAACTACCAGCGTTAATTACTAATACTTTCATTATGTTTACTTCCTTTCAGAATATTATTTACTTTCTGCTTGAGCCTGTACACAAGTGATAGCTACAACACCTACGATATCGTCAGCTGAGCATCCTCTTGATAGGTCGTTAATTGGCTTTGCAATACCCTGTGTAATAGGTCCGTAAGCTTCTGCCTTCGCCAAACGCTGAACAAGCTTGTAACCAATATTACCAGCATCAAGGTCAGGGAATACAAGTACATTTGCTTCACCTGCTACTGTTGAATTTGGAGCCTTTGACTTACCGATTTCAGGAACGATTGCAGCATCAAGCTGAAGTTCGCCGTCTAATTTAACATCAGGATACTGTTCCTTTGCAATCTTTGTTGCCTCTACTACCTTATCAACATC